>NZ_FNPQ01000008.1:0-86709 GCF_900107335.1 Nitrosomonas sp. Nm58
AACACTTCCTTTGCCAGATCAATTCCAATTGTCGTAATTTTCATGTCGGACGCTCCTCTCTAGTTACAGGGTTTTAAACAACACTACTTTGGCACCTCGTTGCCATTTAGGGTAGTGGGCGTCCATTCCATTACGATTAACCTCCCGCGCCGAGTGCAATCCTTTCGCACGGTACGATTCAATCAATTGGCGATCCTCGTCGGTGAGATGCAATTCGGTTTGGCGCATGATCAACTCCTCGTGGCAGGGTGGATGTGCGTCAGTATAATGATGTTTTGTTGTTTATGTGTTGTGATACTAGTGTTCCGAGTATAGTGATTTGAAATAAAATAGGAACCATCATGGCCCCCCATATTCTTTCTGTCAGCTTTCTTGAAAATAATTACTGGCAAGTGAGTGTGTGATGAAAATAACTTCAATTGGCGTGGATGAATTATCCCATTGATTCTGCTGACTGTTGTTCCTGGAACACAAGTGGCAATTCTCCTTGAGATAAAATATTAGTCCCTTGCGGGGAATGTATGGTGGTTAACTTGGTGACGCGTATTCCGAGTAATCGCAGTTTCTTTTCCAGTGGCACACGCCGCAAACATTCTCTCGCAGCATGGCGTATGGATGAGTGATCAGCAGTGAATGTAGTCAAGGTGATATCTCGTGTGACAGTATGGAAATCCTCGAAGCGCAGCTTGATGCCAATGGTGCGCCCGAGGTAGCCTTTGCGCTGGAGATCCTCTGCGATGCGTATGCACAGGACAGTGAGTATTTCTGATAAAACGGCGCGATCATGACGTGGATGAAGATTGCGCTCAAAGGTGGTCTCCCGACTAATCGATTTGGGCTCGGAGCTAGTGATGACAGGGCGGTCATCAATTCCATGAGAAGCTTCGTATAACCAGGTTGAGTAGCTGCGACCAAAGTGAGTCTGAAGGAAGCCCAACTCGGCCTGTGCCAGCTCAGCAATCGTCGAAATACCAAGCGATGCAAGTTTCTTTTCTGTTTTAGGGCCAATTCCATTGATTTTACGCACTGGTAATGGCCAAATTCGATTTGGAATCTCGAACATGTCAAGAATGGTGATGCCATCGGGTTTCTCAAGACTTGAGCAAATCTTCGACAGCAGTTTGTTTGGTGTAATACCAATGGAGCAGGTGAGGCCAGTGGCGTCGAATACCGCTTGCTTGATCCGTTTTGCAAGCGTCAGGCTATCGTCGGGCAGGCCACTTAGATCAATATAAATTTCATCTATGCCAGAGTCTTCGATCTGTGAAGCAATGCTTGCCACGGCCGCCTTGAACAGCCGCGAATAATGACGGTACGCATCAAAATCAACCGGCAGCAGAATGGCATCGGGAGCAAGCTGCGCTGCCTTCATCATGCCCATAGCAGAGAAGATGCCAATCGCCCGCGCTTCATAGGTAGCTGTTGTAATCACACCACGACCGATATATTCACGCAGTCGTGAAAAGTGGAGACTTCCATCTGCCTGTATCGTCGGTTTATGATCAGATTTCCCACCAATCACGACTGGCAAACCACGTAATTGCGGGTAACGGAGAAGTTCGACCGATGCATAGAAAGCGTCCATATCAAGATGGGCGATACGACGTGATAAGATGTTCATTGCTTACAAGCTATTTAATTCTGAGTTATTGTCAATTTGACGATCAGTATTTGAAAATGAATTGCATCTTACGTCAACCCATGATTGAGTGTAAATTCTGAATCAACGTAGAGAGGTTGTTTGGGGAACTGTACTCGTCGCACTTCAAAATTCGGTTTTTATAATCCCTCATCCGGCCTTCTCCCAGCGGGAGAAGATATAGTTGCCGAATTTTGAAGTGCGATGAGTATAGAAATATATCTTGATACGATAGAATGCTTTTTTTCGGATCTTTTTTGAGTGAAATGCTAATGACGAAGGATACCAGCAAACTTGATAAAGTAGTACTGCAAGCACGCCTGAATGCGGAAAAACGTGCGAAAGGTTATCGAGAGCAGGCACTTAAGCTCTTTCCATGGATTTGTGGTCGTTGTGCACGCGCTTTCGACCATAAAACTGTTCAACTGCTAGAAGTGCATCATAAGAATCATAATCATGACGACAACCCCGCTGACGGTAGTAATTGGGAATTATTGTGCACTTATTGTCATGAGAATGAGCACGCCAAAGTGAGGGATTCGGCAGGGCGGACCGATCGTGATAATGCCATGGCGAGTGCTACCTTTAATCCTTTTGCTGATCTCAAAGAAAGATTTAAAAATAAAACCTGAATTGTGATTGTTGGGACACTCAGTTTAATATGCCTTGGTGAGCACCGGAGTTATTCCACCAAAATCCGCGATTAGTTTCTTAATCTCATCCTTTAGTACGCTGGGATACGCTCGCGGGGGGGAGAAACAAAGAAGAATCAGTAAATTTGATGGCAGTCACGCGCATGATACCGCTATTTTCGGTATTATTAGCACATTTTGGTTTTCCAAGAACATGTTTGTTCCTGCCGTGGGGGAGCAGAACCAAGAAAGGAAAGCGCTGGTCGGCTAGGGAGTGAGAGATTGTGCCAATTGGTAGCTTTTGGTACGGATGTTTCGGAACAACTCGGCGGCGGTTCGAGGCAAATGCCGCCTTTTTTGTATCGGCGTAATCGCTCATAACCTGTTCGTTCTGTTCAAGCGTTCTGCCTTGGATGGCAATTAGCAGCACCATCGGGTGGCAACAGTACGCTGGCGACTGTTTCATCTGCCAGGAAAAGTAGTGCGTCACGCCCGTACGGCTGGTGCTCAAGATCGCCCGCAAGGCATGCGTTCCATACCAAAGCCAATTTTCAATTCTTTTATACCATTCGCACTGCCTGGTCAATCCTTTGCTGGAACGGTGCGCCGTATTGCGCCATATGTCACAGAAATTTCAGAGACTTCGCCACGTTGGCGATACCAAACCAAGGTGGTCGAAAAACCACCTGGGCACTAGTTGCAACTGGCCGGTAGCAGATAAAAATAAGCGGAATGAACGATTGTGTTAGAGAAGACCGACACATCACTGGTGCTAATCCGCCCGCTTTTTTAGCGTGGTCATGGGTCACGTCGGCGACATTGGTGAATCCGTGGTAACGGACATCCCGTTTGAAAGAGTGAGTACAACGACAAACCCGAACCAGCGCGGCATTCCGATAGAGATGATGGAGGACGGTAGGTGTCAACGTACTTTTCACCTGAGTACATCATTTAAGCTACTTTTTTCATCGTAGTTTCTGGTTGCGCATTACCGGGATTAAGCCTGACTATTGACTCGTGCAACCAGTTTCTGGTTTTTCCCGGCCAACGTTCCGGATGTTTCTTTTTTGCATTCTCATAGAGGCGTTTTCGCTGTTCAAGAATAGTCACATCATCACCATGATGACGCTGTGCCGACGTCACATATTTTATGCCGCTATGGCGATGACAGTTGTTATACCAGTCAACAAAAGTTTGACCGTGTGATACGGTCACCCTGTTGGTATGTGATGCCACCTTTAGGTGGCGCCAATTCTTGCTCCTTTGAGGGGCTAACAGAAATAAGCCTCCGGCTTTGCCGGAGGTAATTTAACTCGACTCTTGAGAAAAAGAGAAGAAATATTGAAAATACAAAATTATCTAAATTACTTTAGATGCATACCAAAATTCTTTCTACATGAAGCATATCGCAGCATAAAACCCGGCTTTCTCAACAAACCAAACCGTTGAAACTAATGCAACTTCATACATACAAAATAGCTTCCCCGCAAATGCCGTCAGACTGTCATCTTGAACCTTAAGGTTCAAGGTGGTTGCTAACCGTATGCATCAGGTACTTCTTTTTTAAGAAGCGCACAACAGCATCACTTTGGTTTACAACCAGATACTAGGAATTGGTTCAAAGAATATGAGCCTTAACAAACACTGCAGGGAAAATTTTTACTCGCTTTTTTGAGTTATAACACTCAAAAAGCCAATTTACTTAATAATCAATTCTATTAATTTTTTCGCTCTAGCAATATCTCGTTCAACTTGCCTTCCAAGGTTTTAATTTTACGCTTAAACTCATTCATGTCAAAACTTTTAATTAGATACATTCGCAATTTGTTGAGCCTCAATTTTTAATTAGCGTTGGGGATCGTATGGTGACCATGATCCAGTTCTAATCCAGCGTCGTGCTCTTTTCAATTTTTGAGATATACTCATCGCACATGAAATTTCGGCACTCAGGTGCT
The DNA here is from genome assembly GCF_900107335.1 of Nitrosomonas sp. Nm58. NCBI lineage: Bacteria > Pseudomonadati > Pseudomonadota > Betaproteobacteria > Nitrosomonadales > Nitrosomonadaceae > Nitrosomonas > Nitrosomonas sp. Nm58. The sequence continues at coordinate 4,227 of NZ_FNPQ01000008.1, forward strand.
ACCGATGATTTGGAAATTATCAGTTAATAAAGTACGTAATTCTGCTTTGTAATGATCCAATGTTGTGAAAAAAGCTTCGCAAGTGCTTTTGAAAAATGAAAAAATTTCATAGTAGCGACCATAGAAAATTTTCTTCTTGAAAAACTTCCAATAACGCTCAATCAAGTTTAGGTTAGGTGCATATGGCAGCAAAAATATGAGTTTTATTTTTGAATCATTGAGATAATCATTGACCAGTTGGGATCGATAATAACGCGCATTGTCACAAATAATGTAAATATGTGCTGCTATTGGATGGTGTGCCTCGATCTGCTGAAACAATTGGATAGTCGATTGCGCGTTGATGTAGCTAATTTTGCTATAATTTGTTGTTTTCCCGGCTGCGAAAAAAATGTGGGCGCCACAAACACCCGACAGCAGGCTGTCTGGATAGTCAAAGCGTCAAATGTACTGCGGTTCCTGGGCAACATGGTTTTGATACTGGCAAGAAGGTTAATGGCCATAAACGTCACATTCTGGTGGACACACTGGGGTTATTGTTGACGGTTGTAGTGACTATGCTTCCAAACAGCTTCTTAGAAAGAATCAGCGCAAAAGTTGCTCCAAAGCATGAACTAGTTTATCCTTTCCACCCTATTATTTCTTGGCTGAAAAATCATTTAGCAGGAGCAAAAAGGAGAAGTGACCGAGTGGCTTAAGGTGCACGCCTGGAAAGCGTGTGTATGGTTTATCGCCGTACCGCGGGTTCGAATCCCGCCTTCTCCGCCATAGAACCATTAAAAATTAAATACTTACAGATAAACGGTTGACTGTTTTTGATCATATTTGGTCATGTTTTTGCATAGCGTGGTCAACATTTTGGTCAACATTTAAGGGTTACGATCAATTACTTTGTGATTCTGAGGATTGAATAAATACTCCCCAAACATATCAAGCGCCTTGCCGCCTTGCTGCGTATTTGAAGGTATCCAGCGAGCGTAAGTGCGTGCAGTAATTAACACGCTCGAGTGCCCCATCTGCTTAGATACCCAAGCCAAATTTTCTCCTGCTGATAGCATCATTGAAGCGAATGTGTGCCTAGTTTGGTAAGGGTTTCTATAGCGAACATTTGCTCGTTTCAATAATGGAATCCAAAGCGATTTCCTGATTTGCTGATCACCGGTCCATTGCACGCCTTTAATCGGGTTAAGAAATATTTTGCCGCCTTGCAATAAAGTGTGCTGCTTTTGATTAATCAACGCTTGCTCAACAGGTGGCAGCATATCTATTTCGCGCGTCCCTGTTTTTGTTTTGGTTGTCTCATCAGCGTCAGAGAATTGAGTTTTTGCCTTGCTGATATTGATCTTCTTTCTATTGAAATCGATGTCTGACCACTCCAACGCAATCAATTCTGATGTACGCATACCAGTCCAAAAGAACACAATGCATTGATTTTTGATTTGCCCGACTGCGGCCTTAATGATTGCTTGCTGCTCTTCCTGGGTAAACGGGTCCACATAATCTTTTGTGGCGGGCGCTTCATTGCGCTGATATGTCCAGCCAAGCAAAGGATTCAATTGAATCAGATCATCGTGAAGCGCGTCCTGTAGTGATGCACGTAGCGGACTTAGAATATTAGATATGCGCTTATTAGAGCAATTGAGATTGGCCGCCCACGTTCTCACATCATTTCGGCTCAAGCATGTTAATAATTTCGATCCAAATTGAGGTATTACCAGATTCTCAATTATCTTTCTGTAGTCGTTGTATGTACTGGCTTTGATGGTCGGCTTTTTATTAGCAAGCCATTCTATTAAATATGATTTGACAGTGTATTGAGATGGCGCGAACTTAAGCGCATTCTTTGAATTTGGAAACGTATATGAATAATCAAATGTGCCCGCATCAATCGCGCTTAGTATTGCCGCTCTATGCTGGGCCGCCTTCTTTAAGTTAGTGGGCGTGGGCTTGAGTCTGATACGCTCCTTGCAGCGCTTTCCTTTGTAGTAGAAGTCGATCTCAATCGACGAATCGCTTGACTCTCTGACTCCCGGATACTTGCCTCCACCCATGAATGATACCCCTCAACGTTGATTAGAATTCTTCCGTCAGGCGCTTTAGTGTACTCCCGCCCCCTGATCCAGTCACCACGCGAAATTTTTGATCTGATTGCGTCCGGTGTATAGCCTGTTACTTGGCAGAATTTATCAATTGTTACGTAGTTTGCAATCATAATTCACCTAGCCATACGCTTTCTTCAGATGTTTTCTGTTCCATCAAGCCCTCCTAAACTCAATCTTCCAAACGTATGGATCTTCATTCCACGATCCTTTCCCGTTTATTGATTCCCACAGGTATTGATAGCCAGCTCTATATTGTATATGCTCAAGATTTCTGCCAACTCCGGATGGATCAGCACCCTCAGAAATCGCATCCTCTTCACTGATGTCATTGAGCCTCTCTGCTCTGATATTTGTGATCTCCAGGGTGATTCTTGACGCTGATCGCGGCATAAAAATTGACGGCCTTAATTTTCCAGGGTTGATCATTTTTTTACCGGAGATTAGGTTGCTGCTTTCATCTGCTTCGTAATGTATTCCAGCGCCTAAAACCAGACATCTTGGCGGTACACCATCCAATGCTTCAGATGTGCGCCAAGTTTCCCTCACCCAAAGTACATCCCCAATTTTTCCGAACGGGCAATGAATCACAATGTCTTGCAGCTTTGGCAGTAGTAATCCATCAAGAGGCTTATTTAGCCACTCGCCAGATAGATTGCCGTGCTCATTAACTTCTGGCTGCGGCTTGATGATCCGCCTTGTTTGTGTCTTCCTTCCATCTAGCAAAGCTTTTACCATTGGCGCAGACATTAATATTGGGCGTTCTTTAACCATCACGCAGTCTCAGATTCTTCAAGCTTTACTGCGCCACCCAATACAGAATTTATGCCCGAGAAAGCATCGCGCACTGCGTTGGCATTAAGGATGATTTCAGCATCAATCCTTTCTTCCTTCAGCATATCCATGTGGTCTGGGTCACGTTCTTCTATACCTATGTGATTGATATTTTTTAATACCAGCTTTCCAGTCAGGACAAAAGAAAGCTTGTCGTTGTGTGTTAAAGCCAGTTCGATGCAATTTCTTGCGCGAAGAAGATCTCGAAACTCATCTTCACAGATATTTTCTTTAGTAATTCTTACTTTCCCGCCATCTGGATTGGTTAGAACTGCACGATCATCAATGGTAAAACCATGTGGGCAATCATCGTTACCCAGCCAGTTTGTAAAGTTTGCTGATGGGTTTTGGTTAGTTCTCCATTTAATGATTTCAACATCCCAATCCGCATGTTTTAACAATGCGCTAATCAACCAGTCAGCTTTAGACTGGTTGGATGTGTTAACGACTAACAGATTGGTATTAAAATCTACCCAAGCCCGAACATACTCGGTTTTAACAAATGCCTTGGCCAGTAATTCAATAATTACCGCATCTTTAATCTCTCTTTCTTGTTTGCGGCCAACAGGACAGCCCTGTATTTCTTCAAATTTTTTGGCACGTAATTTGGTTTCTTCTTTCACCAAGCTGGCAGGTATTATCTTTTGATCAACCCTGAGCATGATGGCCGCAATATTTCCAATATTGCGCTCCAGTTCATCTTTGCCCTCGATTGGTGGAACAAAGCCAACGCTAGAAAAATCAGCCTGAGTGCAAGGAATGAATGTCCGCATACTAATAGCAGCATTGAGTTTTTCTGGTGTTAATCCGCTAAATGTAAAAATGGTTGCGTTTTTTGCGAGCATTATGATGACTCCTTGTTTGTCGCTTTTGCTTCGTCATATTTGCTGATGCCATAAACAATTGCGTACAAGCACCAGGTGTAATCGAATGTGTAAGATTTACAATCAACACCATCAAAAAAATCTATGAACTCTATACCTTTATAGTTAAATGAATTGATAGCATCACAAGCGGCATGCTCACCATCCCGTGAACGGGATAGGACTTGATCTTCTATCTTCTCCCAGATTTCCGCCTCAAAGTCGTCATCGCCTTCCTCTAGTTCGTGAGCGATGTAGTTATCGAAATGATGTCGAACTGCGTTCTCGAATAGCTCTATGTTAAATTCTTTATAGCCTGCATTTGTTCCTATGCTCAGTAACTTTTCACCCCAGTATGATGGGTTTATAAATAAGCCTTTTTTACCTTCCGGTCTCTCAGGTCTTGTTCTTAAAAAATCGAACATATCTGAAACTCTACTAAAAACATACGTCCCGAAGTCACCGTCAATACACAGTCTTCCAGGCCATGTAATAAGATCAAGCCGATAAACAGAACTTCCATTTCTTGAGAATTTGATATGCCGATGAACCCCATCATCTCTAATTATTTCCATTGAATGATCTTTAACATCATTCAGGAATCTTTCCTCTGTGCATGCGTGATCTTTGTTTGACATTTAAGCTACCGCCTCCTCTTGTGCTTCAACACGCTCAAGTACCCCATCTTGCATCCAGTGCACCTGGGTATTGTTAAATGATTTCGCAACATTCTCAGCGTGTTGCTTTTGTAGAGTTCCATTGATAATGCAGGTATCAATTTCATTCCTGATCGCAAGCTCTTCGAGAAAAATGAATACGCTTCCTCGTGATGAACTTTCCAGAATATCCATTCCGTCGATGATGAACAGCTTCAGACCGGACACATGACTGACAGCCTCCGCCAGAAGAACATCTGCGCGCCACTGGAATGACTTTGAGCTCAGGCAATACGGCCTGCCTTCAACCATGACGTTCATATCACTATCAAGCGTTACTGGAGGCCATCCGGTGATATCTGCAGTAAATTCCAATCTCTTTAGGAATGGCGCAATTGCTTCTTTTAAAAATTCTCCTGGGATACCATCTGGCGCGAGAGCATCAGCCACTTTTAGCCACTTCATTACTTGAGTGTGATGCTCAAGTGCTTTTGCCGTTTTTTGGTCTGCCTCCATTAAAGCTTTCACTTGTTCAGACAGACTTTTTATTTCATCCTCAAGAGATTTTTTTTGAGACTTCAATTCATCGCGCTTGGCGGTGATCGCAAGAAACGCTGCATCGTCAATTTGTGATGTAGTTGAATTGATAGCATCAAGCTGTGCTTTTGCTTTTTCTGAATTAGCCAGATCTCGCTTATCGTTTTCAATCGAGTTGAGAATGATGTTTAGACTATTTTCAAATGTTGTCAGGTTGGCGGCTGCATCCTCATCACCACTCATATCGCCATGTTCTATTAGTTTTTTATCTCTGCCTAAGAATATAACCTCGGTCCCACATGATGGACAGTGACACACCGTATCATCGGAAGTTATGTTACTGGCCAGCCGCCTAGTGTTTTCAATTAACGCCTCTGTGTCTTTGGCTTGCTGCAAATCGAATTCTAATTTTTTCTGGATCCTTGGTATTTTTGCTGCTTCTTCTTGCAGAGTTGCAATCTCTGATGCTCTGGCATCAGACTTGCTTTTCTCAGCGTCCATAGCTCCATATTGTTGAGTAACCTGATCATATTCAACATTAATGGTTGCAAGTAATTGCTCTTTTTCCATCACTGCATTTTGCATTTGAGTGAGGTCTCCCTCTGCTTTGGCTTTCCATTCAGGGGCCTTTTTATCACCGTAAGCCTCTCCAGTGACGCCTTTCCACAAAACCTTTTCATCTCTGGCTTTTGTTTGAGCCTCAGCTTGCGCGTCTGGAAATCCTGCGCGTAGGAGCGGAATGACATGATCAGCCATTTGCCCATCAATACCCTTGGCAAGCATGCGCTCTTTGACCTTTTCGCTTGTTATCTTTGTGCCCGAGATGTTAAGAACAAGTTTGCGTATCTCATCCGATTTGGATGCTGCAAATCTGGATGCAGTGAGCACGTAGGGGAGGGCGGGCGCAGGATCAATGCCTTGCCCCTTGACCGTTCCGTTTTTCAGAATCCGATGGTAAAAATAGCTATCTCCGATCGTGACTTCTGCCATGCCATCCTCGTTGCCATTAATGAGCCAAGGAGCTTCTTGTTTGAGTTTGACGCGACAAAGACCGCCGGTTAACGCCATAGACACAGCATCTGCAATACAGGTTTTGCCCGATGCGTTATTGCCAGCAACAAAAATAATCGGCTTTTCTGTTTCAATCTCTGCGCTTTTAACTGCGAGGATATTTTTTATTGATATCTTGTTGAGTTTCATTTTTTATCCTGTCCTATCTTTTGCAGTAGCTCCACGCACTCTTCTTGAGCATCTTTTGCTGCATCGATCAAGTCTCGCCGCATTAATTCCCTTGCAGTCGCAATCACACTTTCAATATGATGCTGCGTTGCCTCACGTAAATATGCATTCAATTCTCTTACTGAACCGGAATATTTGCTTGCATGCTGTTGGTATGTGACCAGATCGGCTGATAGGGTACTTATTACTAATCTAGCCTTCCCAAATTCTTGATCTTGTCCGACGACGGATAAAAATTCTTCAATTTCATTTAATTCGGACTTCAATTTCTTGTATGCCTCAATTTTCATAGTCACCCCAAATCCATTTTACGTTGTTGCAACTGATGTTTAATTTCCTGTCGTTTAACCATGTGGTGCTGATAGTCTTCGTATGCGTGATGCTTGTTACCGACCCATCCGCATGAGCAAGATGGTTGAATCCACGACATTGGCCCACTACCTCCGTATGTTCGTTTTAGCTCGTGCTTCACACTCATCACCCCAAATCCACTTTTTTACGTTGTCTTGTCTGCTGCTGTGTTGGCTGCTCTAATACTGTTCCGCCAGACTCGCCTGGCGTTTCGTCTCTTAATCCATCAGAGACTGCTTGCTCGGTGTTTTGACTTGCCTGGGATATCTCGCCTGTTTCCGGATCAACAGATTCGCGTGTTGATGGAATATCCCCAACATCAGGTGTCGATTTCAGGTCTTGTAGATTGACATTGGCTGAATAAGAGCCGTCCGATTGAGGCGTTACGTCAATAATGTCACGCGCCTCTTCGCTGCTCCTGCCCATGCCCATAATTACATCCGGCGCATAAATGGAGGCAAAAAAGGAAGCTGCGCGATACTGAAGCATCTGTAAACGCATGTCTCCTTGCCATTTTGAGCCATCCTTGGCATACCAGCCTTCCTCCACCGCCATCTGCATCGTTACTGGGATGGACTGAACAATCTCTTTCGTTGGCCGCATGTTTTCATCAACTTCATATGCCCAGGCAATGCATTCCAAATTTTCAATTTCAACTTCATGCTCAACATAGTTGAACTTCCTTAGCTGATTATTCCAATCCGTTTTCTCTTTATACTTTGCCTTGATGTAGCCGAGGTTTCTACGCTTGAACTTGAGCGGGGTGAACCGTCTGGACGCATTAACTGCGGCAATCTGGTATTTTGCCGACCAGCGCAATTGACCTTGGATCACGTCAGCATTCTGCATGACGCTTATTACAGATAGTCCTACAGAATTAGCTACTTCCATTGCAACGAGGCAATTGCCGATTGCAGATGGATTCTCGACTAAAGTAATGTTTCCTTGTTTGTCTTTTTTCTCATTGAATTGTCGAAATGGTTCTGGTACCGCATTGGAAGTGGCAAATGCTCTTGATATTCTGCATGCCAGCTCAAAACCGCTTTTGGAGAAGAAATCAACCTTTACATCAGGCGTACTCACCAGTTGGTTATTTTTCAATGCTGTTAGTTGCGTTGTTTGTTGCATGATTTTTTCCTTTTAAAAATTTAAATACTGTGGTGAATGCATTAATCTAGGCTGGCTTTCTGCCGCATTTAAACCCTCTTATTTATATTCAACCCGCCTTTATATTTCGGGCTGTTTGCCCCCGCTGAGCCGAACATTGATTCCCTAAGTTTTATTCCATTTCTAATAAGAATTCCTCTAATGTGTGTTTTGGAGACACCAAACATATTCCCAATAAATCTTGTTGATTTACCTTCTAAATAAAGCTTACAGGCTTTGTCATAATCGAATTTTCTATACTCTTTTGCGCTCCTATCCCTGGTGACCATGGAATGCTTCTTCATCCTGTAATAAACAGTTGACTTTCCGCATCCAATTTCTTTTGCTATCTGTTCCTGTGTCATTCCTTTTTTATAAAGCTCTTCCATTTTTTCGTAGGAATAATTTGTGTTTAAAGCAGGCATAATTAAGCTCCCTCCCTAAATGAGCAGGTATTCCACCTGGGGCAATATTTCTCGTTACATAACAAAGATCTCGGATTCGGTGGGAAAAGACCTGCTTTGAATAATTTTGCTGCGTACTCTAAAAGACCCGGGTTATTTTCATCCCCAACAATTATTCTTTTCGCGTTTTTAATGGTTCCGGTAGCAATCCTTGCAGTGCTGCTAGTTGATAAACCAAGAATTTCAGCATCAGCGTTTATTTCTTGCCCTGTAGTATGAGAGTAGAGCAATTCGTACGTCCCAATTTGAGCTCCATGCCCAATGGTACTGGCCTTGTGAATGCCGGTTTTTTTATCTTCAATAACCGCTCTTGATCCTGTTTTCAGATCAGTAATACCAGTACTGTCATCACGTTTATAAATACGAGCTCTGTCCAGTGTTCCGGTCAAGCGGATTACTGTTCCATCGCCGCAGTCGATATCGAGCGGATTGACTGACATTTCCACCGCCACATAATCAAATTTAGGAGCCCACTCATGGCAGTATTTACTAATCAGTTTTAAGCCTATTAGCTCTGCCTCTCTGCCTGTTAAGTTGTCTTTGTTAGGATCGAACTCGTTATCCGGGTCGTACAGGGTATCTATTAATACTCCAGCCGCATCATCAGCTGATATCGTCGATCCATTCAGCTTGGCGCTATCAAAAGCTGCTGTTCCAGCGTGTATAGCGGTGCCAAGGACTGCTCTTCTGCCGACCACATTTCGCATGCCTAGAAGGTAAATACCCTCCGCTCTGTACGCACAATCGAACCACGATCCGAATGCACTTGCCCTAATCGTGAGTGACGGCTCACTCATAACCCACTCCTCCTGATAACCCATCTTGCATACATCAGCCGATACGTAAACTCAATAGCGATAATCAGAGATTTCCAAGTTGGCAGACCTGATTTGCGGATAAACACCACACGATTAATAAAATTGCGCATCTTTCACTTCCACAAAATCAGGGCTATCAAGCTCGCTTGCTCCACACTCATTAAGATCAATCGTCAGGATCATTGGCTCGTCATCAAAGCTGTGGCGATCTGCCATATTGCCCATCACCGCCAGAGCAAGCATTGCCAGCATCATCACCACTGATAGTCTGAAAGTACGTAGCTTCTCTTCGTGCTTACGAACCCTTGATTCTTCGTTATTTTCCATAGCTCTCTCTCCCTTTTAAGCCGCTTCCTTGTCACCCACATCTGCTACCCTGAACTCCCCGCACCAATCATCCTCATGGATGATGGGGAAAGTGTTTGTGTCGCCGCCTGGCGGAAACCGTCTGCACAGCGTGTGCCCCTTAACGGAAAATCTCGTTTTGTCAGAGAACATGCAGTTCTTGCATACCTTTTCCATATCAAATCTCCCCGATCACTATCCAAGCAAGGCGCTGATTACCCATTTAAAGAGCAGTGCGCCTGTTGTCTCTTTTTGATCCTTTTCCGGAAATATGTTGTGCAGCTTGCTTATAGGTATGACGCGATGTTCGCCAAACCAATCTTCCACGTGCATGTCGTTCCCGACTTGCCAATAGCAGTTATGGCGATAATCACCACTCTGGCGGTTGAATTCCTTGCCGCCACATGCATGTGGGATCTCCACAACAATGCTCTCTATTCCGCATGGCATGTTCTTATAAAGCTCAAGAAATGATGCTGGGAGACTCGTGCCCAAGCCTATCGGAGTGCTCAGATGAATTCTTTCCTGTTCTTGTTTTATCTGATGCTCGTCAATCCCTTTGCCAATAAAATACGAGATCGGGAGAATGCTTATCATCAGTGCGGTATATATTTTTAAATTAAGTGTCATCTCTTCTTTTCCTTTGGTAAATCTAGGCAGCCCTCGCGTCAACTTTCACTATTCCGTATTTCTCAAGAGCATCCATGACTGCCTCTGAAGTAGACTTGAACAATCCGTTATAGGTAAATGATCGTCCATCTTTCATGGTTACCTGTACCTTGCACTTAACTGGCTGCTTGTAATGTTTCATCCTCATTGTTTTCATGATGAGTGGGTTCCTGTTTTTTTGGGCACGACTCTTCCTCGGATGTAAGCCCAGTCGATGTTTGGGTGAAGTTCCTCACACACCACCTTGCCATCAGTCAGTCTCTCTATATTTGGGCAATGAGCAGCTGGGATGGGTCTGTGTCCAGTTGTCCATTGATTAATGGTCGCAATTGTCACCTTAAGCAAGAGAGCCATTTGTGCTTGACCGCCCACAATTTGGCACGCCTTTTTTATAGCTGTGATTTGTATATTTGTTCTCATCTTTCTCTCTAAATCTCCGGTCTTAAATAATCAAATTCGTCCATCGGCGGATCGAGACTTGCTTCGTACTGCTCAACCCATCCCTCAAATTCGTCCTCGGTCTCTTCTCTCATTTGCTGGAAAGTCACGGGGAAATATTCTTCCAATTGCGTAGCTACCAGATAAGCAGAGTCACAGTTGAATTCCCTTTCGATCAGGGCGTAAGTTTCTGGATACGCAAACTTGAACCGTTCTCCGATCAGCTCCAGCTCTCGTTTTTGTTTCTCGTCCCTCATGGCCGTCTCGCTGGTGTGTTGTCGATGATTAAATTTAGCGTAACGCTAAACACATGTCAATAGCGAAATGCTAATATATTTTGCTAAAATACCCCTGATGTTTTTATGGAGTTTCTCTGGGAGGGGAATTAAATGAGACTAGAGAGGGTGAAGGGAGGGGGAGGGGGGGTGAGAAGTGAGGATTGCTAGCTATACAAAAACTTGTATAATAATACTATGATTAAACAAATTGAATTCATTTCTGATTCTCTCAGTGAATTACGTATGTTTCCTATAAGTGCAAGGCGTGAAGCAGGTTTTCAGCTAGATAGAGTGCAAAAAGGATTTGATCCGGATGACTGGAAGCCAATGAAAACGATTGGTTCAGGAGTTAATGAGATTCGTGTGAGAGATGCAGATGGAGTTTATAGGGTAATTTACATTGCTAAATTTGATGAGACTGTATTTGTGCTCCATTGCTTCAAAAAGAAAACTGAAAAGACTGCCAAAACGAATATTGATCTAGCAAAATCGAGGTATAAGGAATTAATGAGGAGATTTAAATGAACGATAAATTTAATAGCGTGTGGGATGCTATTGAGGATACGCCGCATCAAGCAGCAAGCATGAAGATACGCTCTAAATTGCTAATAGCGCTGCAGGAGCGCTTGAGAAACAGTGGCTTGACACAAGTCAAAGCGGCAAAGCTGCTTGGTGTTACTCAACCGCGTGTTTCTGATTTGATGCGTGGAAGGATTGACTTGTTTTCGCTGGAATCACTGGTGGATATGATCACTAGCATTGGTTTGGAAGTGGAAATAAGCATTAAAGATGCTGCTTAGAATGTGCTAAAGAAAACGAATAGCCTGCCGATAACAATCTTTCACGGCTTTATCGTGAACACTAAGTAAGAAAAGTGAGAAACCCCATCAGATTTACACGAGTCTGGTGGGGTTTTAATTGTATGGACCTTAATCTATCCAAGCATTTCTTTAAAGAGAAATTGACTTTAATATTTAGGAGATATGAATTATGACCAATTTTGCGTCTGTTGCTTCCGAGTCTGCACCTTTACAAGGGCAAGATCATCGTTCTAGCTACAATTTTCAATTACTACCTAATAATGATCCCCAATCTGGATTTACTATAAGCAGCGCACAGGGCGTCGTTTTTGATATTAAGCAAGATGTTACTGGTTCAGATCCAACTCCGGTGAAATCAGTGACTAACGGTTCTACTATCCAGGCGGGTGTGTTAAAAAACGGAAATAACTATTACATTGCCAATCCACAACATGCTAATGGTAATTTCGTTGTCACATTAAATCAGTAAATTGTCGAAGAGATTTTCGTGATTTTCCCTCGTTGAAAAAGGGAAACCCCGCTAGATAATGCTGCGATCTGGTGGGGTTTTGCTGAACCTCCCATGCAAAATCGTCTTGAAAAGATTTTACCAACATGGAATAGCCTCGTTCCGTAATGACGGTAATTCCTCTCGGAGGTATATTAATTCCAGAACAACGGAATTCGTTGTTTTGAGAAAATCAATTAGATAGTAATGCCTTCCTTCTTCAAATCTGTTGTGAATCGTCAAGTTAATAGGTCTTGAGCCTAGTAAGCGAACGAGTAAGTAAAGAAGTAATGGAAACAAAACGGAAAAGCTCTACGCCGCATTCCAAATATGAACCCTCAAGTAAGAATCTAAAACTAAACTATGTTTTACGCATATTATAAAATCGGTTAATGAATTTAATTCAAATTTCGCGACTAGATTTTTGTTTTCTCTCTTGGGTATAGTGGAATGTGCTAGCAGAAATCGGTAGGTTGCGATGGATGATGATGGATGAGATATATTAGATGTTTAGTCCCATGCATTTATTCTAATTTGCGTGGCAAGTTTGATGCTCTTTAGGGGAGGGAGGCAGTCAACACAATCCTTTCCAGGGGTAGGTAGTTCAGCAAATGCGTTATAAAGATTGAGAGCAGACCAGATTAGAAAAGCTTATGAGTAGTGATTCAGTAATCAAAGGAATAAATAATTGTTCTAGTCCTTCATGGCTCACCACAACGGATAAAACTGGTAACTGGATTATTAAGATTTCAGTTTGATATCTATGCAATTAAAGCCCGCAGCACGGGCAAAATTGAAGCGCAGCGAAAATTTTGTCTCTGTGCCTGTGATTGTTAAGCTTCTATGGGTAAATCACTTTTAGCTTCTCCAAGTTACCATGCTCGAATTTTTTGTGTAGAGCCGGCCTATCTATAGCGAAGCTTCCAGATTTCGCTACTTCATCAATGGCCGAGTTGAGAAACTTAAATAGCTCAGAGCCCGTTGAATTACCCTGAACCAGGGCTTGTTCGTAAATATTCTGTGCTCTTGCCTCGAATTGATTCCTCATTCCGAGTACGGCGACTTGGTCTTCTGAAACTTCTTCACCTTCGGTAAACATCTCGATAATCCCATCTTCGTTCTGACGTTCTTTCATACGATATACGAAAATATGATGAGACCTCCTCCGAGGACAGTAGATGCCAGCTGCAAAATCTGTGCTCATTAGATCCAAATCTTCACGACTTAATCGATATTTCTTTGCAGACTTTAGCGCCACGTTGATTGAGTGCTCGATAATACTTGCTATGAATTCAAATGATAAAAGACCTTCAAAATGTCTTGGGAGAAACATATCCTCACCCCACAAAACCACTCTCGGAGAATCCCTGAGCTCGTTGTGTTCACAGTGACGCTGAACAATGTACTCACCAGGAGAGGAACTTTCACTGCATGATTTATAAGAGATTTGAAGTTTCGCCAGATGTTCGATGATCGTGTTTAATGCGTGGGTGGCGGTAAGAGTACTTCCTGAAAAGGCTATAAAGCAGCCAGTTTCTATATACACTTCAAAGTAATCACGAAAATATTCACCTACGAAGTATGGTTTCCATAGTTTTATTGGGACGTGGTGGACCTTCCTCAACCCACTAAGAATTGGCTTTTCTCCCTGAGTACCATTTGCAGTTATTACGCTATCTGATACTGCGAATAGTCCTTCGCTACGAAGAGAAATTTTCGACTCTTCTTTGTGCGCCCAAACCTGTGAAAAACCATCTTTTACCTTTTCGTGCCCAACAATAACTAGAGTCATCAGATCCTCATTAAGTCTAACGTTCAAGGTCAGGGGCGCGGCGCGGCTTTATCGCGCAGCGTCCCCCTGCACCCCAGGGTTGGCCGTCATTGCTATACCCCCGCGCCATCACTGTGCGAAACCGGAATTCTCTTGAAGTATTTTTTCAAGGCCCAGCCCGTCTGATGGCTCTGTAACAGCCAATGAAAATACTCAAATTGAATCCACTTTCCTCGCTCGGATATTGGCTTCACAACTTCGCGCGGGAATAGCTTCCCCTCTACGGGGGCTCCATGTTCTGGCCTACGCCTGACTGTAGCGATGCGATCCAAAACCACGAAGCGCTGTTCATCTCGCTTGGCTTCCTGGACGAGTGCCTTTTCCACGAGGCGTGACAATGACTCAAGTTGCTTGGCTTGGGTCTGAAGGAGCAACCTTTGGGCCTCCAGCCTCTCGTCAGTTTGCTTTTGCCACTCGCGAGACGACAGCTCTTGATAAATGGGTATCAAGAATGTGAGGATAAAACTCAGCAAGGTCATCAGCTCTAGCTTCCTTCGACTGAGGCCAATCCCCGCCTCTACTGGCGCTAACGCCTTCTCGCTCAAGGTGCCATCTGGGGCAATACCGAGGGCGGCAAGTTGAGCCTCCATGCCCTCTGGCCCAAGAAGCCTCGCGAGAGTACTCGCAGAGGTGAAGTCAACGACGGGCAGAGTCAACCGACCCAGCTGCTCTTGCATTGCTTTCAGCGCACCGATGGAGTCAACCAATTCGGCAGGCACAGACCAACTTCGTTCAGCCTCTTTATATGCGTTCATTGTCTGGGCAAGGGACCCGGCAATGGAAGTCGCTGAAAGCATCTCTTGCGCGTGAGAGAACGAAGACTGCATACTTTCCTGCATAGCTTCCGCGACGTGATTGAAGTGGCTAGCCTCTCTAGCGGCCCTCTCCACTTCGGCACTCAGGAACGATGATTGTTCGATCTCTTCCATCAGTTTCCGATAACTAGAGTCAAACATCAGACTCTTGCGAATGTCGGCAATGGGATCAAGCATCGTTCTAATGTGGTCGAGTTGTAGCCTGTTCGCATGCTGGAACTCTTCAGCCATCTTTGCCGCTACTGATGCGGGCTCAGCGAGTAATCGAAGTTGTTCTGAAAGTGTATTGATTGGTTGGAGGTTCTCAATCCAGCTGCGTCGTGCTTCTTCCATCCTCTTCATTTCTCGATAAACGCTGCTATCCGGAAATGCATTAATAGCGGATAGGCCAAGAATCTTCATGAATTACCTTCTATCGCATTGGCATAGGACACTGTGCGATCTGCCTGTGACGCCCAACAACGTATTGTATACGACAAAAAATGTCTCATAACTTAGTTAAGGATAGAAAAACACCGAATATAAAATATATGTTCTAGCAAAATAATGGTTATAAATTGCTTTGTGCATATCAACTAATATCAATATATAAGATACTCATTTCCAGAATCGATTTAAGATAAGGCAGTAGCTTGATCTGAATTATTTAAATGTTATCAGCGAGAAATATCTTCCTTTATGGCGGACTGTTTACTTTCTCCTGGATTTACGCCACTCCCAGGGTGGGATTTTCTCAGATTCAGGCAGACTCCATAGACCAACGCGATTTTTCCTTGCTTGATTTTCTAATGCATAAAGGCTCTTATCCTTAGCATATTGCCGATATACCCATGCGGAACCGCGTCTGACTAACTCCGCGTTTACATCAACATTACCCACATAGACACGACCGACAACGCGCTTGTATCGATCCGTGCTCTGAGATTTGACGATAGCGGTTTTGTTATAAGCGAGTGCTGATAGCTCTTGCTTTGCCTTGCTACCATATGGCTGTTTTGACTCCGGCGTGTCTATTTCAGCCAGTCGCACTTTGATTTGACGTTTATTCGAATCAAGAATCGTTAGGGTATCCCCATCAGATATGGCTACGACACGGCCTCTGTATTCTTGAGCAGCGTAGAGCGGAAGCGATAATACAAGCAGAATCAGATTAAAAAGGATTATTTTTGGTTGCATTCACACCGATCCAAATTTCTTGAACGTCATGGGAAGTGCCCGGATTACTCTTCCGATAATCCGTGTGCCCTCCATGCGGTCATCCCATGGCCAGCTCTGATAAAACTTATTATCCGAGCTGACCATGAGCGTCTTTCCAACAATTGAAAGTCTTTTGCATATTAGTTCGCCGCCGTGAAGCAATATGTAAATAGCCTCTCCGGCATAATCTTTGATCGACATGTCAACAAACAGCAAGTCATCAGGTTGGATGGTAGGAGCCATGCTATCTTTACTAGCAATGACAATCTGAATCTTATTATTACGATTCATGCTGCCAATCAGGTGTTGTGCTTCATTTGGTTCCATTTCTATCGATCGTACAATCTCGTGGTAATCATTATTAAAATGACCTTCTCCACAAGCAGCTTTTACGTCAAGAATGTGGAAAAAGGCGGAGGCGTTAGTATCTTCCTCGAAGGATATCCTCTTTGAGGATATGACTGGTTCCTGGTCATATATTGCGGAGGATTTATGTATATGTTCAATAGGTTGATCCATCCAACCGCGTGGTTTTCTACATATTTCCTCTATATCTCTTGCCGATCTGCTGCTCATAGCACGAGGTTTGCCGGTCGCTGAATCGGGTGATTCATTTACCCATTGTGATACTTGTGATTGGTGCTTGCCTATTTTCTCGGCAAACCTCGTTAATCCGCCAGCTTCCTCGATAAGGATATTAAGTCTGGCTATTCGAATTTTATTAATAGTTTCCATAACCTAAAAATAGCATTTTGCTAATAGAAAATAAATTAGCGTAACGCTTGACTAAGTTATTAGCGCTGCGCTAATATAATAAAAGGAATATATAAAAGACCCAAAAATGAATTCAGAAAGAAAACACATTGCATTTGAAAGAGCCTGCGACATAGTTGGTTGTCAGGCAAAAATGGCAAGGCTGCTTAATATGAAGCCTCCAACAATCAATCAATGGATACATCTTGTAAAACAAATCCCAGCAGAACGCTGCCCTGAAATTGAGAAATTAACCAACGGCGCCGTGAAATGCGAAGAACTTCGCCCCGACATCGATTGGGCATACCTGAGAAGCACGGTTACTACAACCAAACCGCAAGCATCAACATTCCCTATTCCAGAAACAGAGCTTTCTTCGATTCCTGTAGAGGATTCAGGGAAGCTTTTAATCATCGACAAGTCGGATCGCCGCAATGAAGAGCGGAGAAAAGGTGATCGCCGCGATGGTGACCGTCGTAATGACAATGGCGCTGGACGCCGTGTTGGTGAGCGACGTATCTGCGATAGACGCTCTTGTGATCGTCGCGAATAAAAATGACCGTAATTACGATTATGCGATGCCTCCTGATTATTGATTTCCTTGGGTCCTCTTACCTCGTGGCGCTACTCCCTTATCTGCGGTACCCCATCCAGCAGGTCGCCACGGGAGATTTTTTTAATCATGCAGGAGTTTATGTGGGTGGGGAATCGTACAGGAGTACACCTGTACTTTGGTACAGGTAGGGAAGGGCAGTAGAAATGCATTACTACCAATTCAATATAGCTGACTATAGAAAGGATACTTCCCACTTGTCCCCTATAGAGCACTACATATACCGAACGCTTATTGATTGGTATTACCTCGATGAATCACCAATACCCAAAGAAACCCAGATGGTATTGCGCCGGTTATGCTTGGGAACCGAACATGAACCTAATTTAAAGAATGTACTTTCCGACTTCTTTATAAACACCGAATTTGGTTGGAGACACAAACGAATAGAGCAGGAAATTATTGAGTATGCGGCCAAGTGTGAAAAAAACGCAAACAACGGAAAGAAAGGCGGCAGGCCGAAGAAAACCCAGTCGGTTAATTGCGCTAACCCAAATGAAAGCGAATTAAACCCTAACCAAAAACCAATAACCAATAACCAAGAACCATTAAAAACCTTTACACCACCCCCCAACCCCCCTGAGGGGGGCTCTGCCGTCCTGTCGGACTCCGGGTCTATCGACCCTCCGTTCTCCAGTCCGGTCGCAAGGGGTTCAGCAGAAAATCGCAAGAAATCGCAAAAGATCACCGAAAATCCGCTCGAAAACAGCGGTAAAAAACCTGAGACTGACGCCAGAAATCAGCCACAAAACATAGAAAAATCAAGTGTTAACACCCAGAATCTGCCAGCTGAAACCGGAAAACCACCTGGCGGATTAACGGTCGTTGCAAAGCAAAATCCTCAGCCCATGCTGATCGTGGGTAAAGAAGCTCCGAAAAAGCCGAAAAACCACGGTACTCCTGAAACACTCACAAGCGAAACCTGGGATGCGTACGCCGTAGCCTACGAACAACGCTACGGCGCAACACCGGTGCGAAATGCTACGGTCAGCGGTCAGCTAGCGCATTTTGTGAAACGCATCGGAAGGGACGAATCGCCGCATGTAGCAAGGTTCTTTGTCTTTCATAACTCGCAGTATTACGTCAAAAAAATGCATGCTGTCGGGGTAATGCTGGCTGATGCTGAGAAGCTCAGAACCGAATGGGCAACCAATCGCAGCGTAACCGAAACGCAAGCAAAGCAGATAGACCGTAAACAGACTACCAGCAACGTTTTTAATCAACTAATTGAGGAAGTAAGGAATGGGAAAATCTGAGATGGAAGAATTGGTCAAAGCCATCGCTGTAACGGCTGAATTGACCGGAACAGAGTTATCGATTGATGCAGCCAGGGTCATGGCTATGGACTTGTCTGAATACCCGATTAATCAGGTACTGGCTGCTTTGACGAAATGCAGACGTAGCCTGAGCGGAAGGCTTACGGTTCAAGCCGTTATCAGCAGAATTGATGATGGAAGACCTGGGCCGGAAGAGGCTTGGGCTATGGTCCCAAGAGACGAAAGCGCATCTATTGTTTGGACTGATGAAATGGCGCAGGCGTTTGGCATAGCCAATTCGTTGATTTGTGACGGGAGTACGATTCAAGCCCGTATGGCTTTTATTGAGTCATACAAAAGGTTATGTGATGAGTCGCGTGAGCAAAAGATACCTGTTAGATGGACTCCATCGCTAGGGCATGACAAAAGAGGCCGCGAGTCAGTTCTGATGGATGCTGTGATGAAAGGACGCTTAGCTGCTAATCATGCTCTTGGCCTACTGCCTCATATCGATGGATCGGATGCTAAAGAAAATCTTCTTGCGATTATTAGATCAACTGATCGTCTCATTAAGATTAAAGCAATTGATCAATCTCCCAAATTAACCGAGAAAGAGTTTGCTTGATAAGCGACAGAAAAAGCAAATAAACGAAGGGAAGAGGAAAAAGAAAATGATTGGCCCTGTTAGCGATTACACGATTTTAAAAGAATCCGAGATGCCCGATCTGATTGATCGCGTTTGCCAATGCATCACGCTAGGCTGGGAGCCGCTTGGGTCGCCATTTGCAGATGGTGGTAATCATATTTCTGGCAGGCAATGGTGCCAGGCAATGGTCAAGAGGGAGGGAAGTAGGAAATGAGCGGGGAGCATTTTTACAGTTGCGCAATCGTCGATAGAAATAACCATCCGCTACATGACACATCAATGTCTGGATTGAATGAGAAAGACCTGCAGAAAGTCGCGGATATCTACAATGATGCAGCGCCTATGAATGCGGATACTAACGCGCCATACCGTGTGGTTAAGCTGTTTTTCAAGGATTAGAGAGAGATGCAGCAAGTTCGCAAGAAACCGTCCAAAGAAAAATTGATGTTCAAGGTGACTAAGGGTGCGCTTGTGCCGGCAGATTCTTACACGTCTGAAAGGCTAAGAGTGCGCAGGTATCGGATTGGTGACTTAGTGGCGGTGATCATCTCCAAAATCCGTTCGCCTGGTTTTAATCGGCTAGCTCATCGTATCGGGCAGTTGGTTGTAGCTAATATCGATGATTTTCATGGGATGGACGCTCATGACGCGCTTAAAAAAATCCAGCTGGAAGGGAACATTGCCTGCGATGAAATGATGGTGGATTTTGGTGAGGGTGAAGTGAAATATCGCATACCGAGAAGCTTGTCTTTTGAGTCGATGGAGGAAGGGGAATTCAGGCAGGTTGCGGTGAAATTTTGCGAGTACATCGCAAATCGGTATTGGCCTGATCTTGATCCAGAGCAGATTGAGCACATGGCTCAGAGTTTTGTGGAGGCGGCGTGAAAGCTTACTACAACGAATTTGATCGCGATGCTGCTGCTTGGCTGCGGCAGCTAATTAATGGTGGATTGATTGCTGACGGGGAAGTGGATGAGCGAAGCATTACTGAAGTTGAAGCAAATGACCTTGTGGGATTCGACAGATGCCATTTTTTCGCTGGGGTTGGAACTTGGGACTATTGCCTTAACGAAGCTGGATGGGGAAATAGACCGGTCTGGACAGCAAGCCTTCCCTGCCAGCCTTTCAGTGTCGCCGGAAAAGGATTCGGTAAGTCTGATGAACGGCACTTGCTCCCACACTTCGTTGAATTGGTCAGACAGTGCAAGCCTGACACTTTGTTTGGAGAGCAGGTTGCGTCAGCAATTCGCCACGGTTGGCTCGATGATTTACATGCAGAAATGGGTAAAGAAGGTTACGCCGTCGGGCATTGCGTATTCGGAGCACACAGCATCGGCACCGCGCACATCAGACAAAGGCTTTACTGGGTTGCCAACTCCATTCGCACCGGATCACAAGGGAAGGTATCAGGGCGGGAGGACGAGAAACGGCAAGCTCTCGAAAGACTCACTGGATGTCGTGGCGCAGATAGCTGGATGGGCATCACCAACAGCAACAGACTCAAGCAGAGGAGTGAAGCCGCCGAGGCCGCACGATACAGGAATACCGTTGACGCAACAGGTGGGGTTGATAGCCGGGTGGAGCACTCCAAGAGCAAACAAATGGGGATTCCCGGACAGTCACGGAAGCGACGAGAGGCCGATGTTGTCGAATGGCTCTACTGCCGAGACAACAAATACCGGCCAGTTAAATCCGGCCTTAAGCCGCTGGTTGATAGGACTTCCACCGGAGTGGTGTACAGCGGCAATCAAAACCAAGAGATCAATGCCGACTACTCGCTTGAAGCAAAAACAATGAGGTTAAGAGGGTATGGCAACGCCATTGTGGCAGGGTGTGGGATTGAGTTTATTTCAGCATTTATGGATGTGATGCATGACTAAAGCAGAAAAAGACCATATGTCTGCAGTTGCCTCAACCTGCTGCGTAATCTGCCGCGAGTTCGATGGAGTGAGAACGCCCGGCCAGGTTCATCACGTTGCAGATGGTAGTAACCCTAGAAGCAGTTTCATGACGATTTGTCTTTGTGAATCTCACCACGTTGGACATGTGGGGCTGCACGGCATGGGCCCAAAGAAGTTCTGCAAATTATTCAGATTGCCGAATGAGTTTTATCTGCTTGGGCTGCAGAACAAATATCTGGCGATAGATAGAGGATCGAGATGAATGGATACAAGCTCAGAAGAGTATAGAGCCGCATGTGAGGCCGAAGAGGTTTTCAGACTATTCAAAACCAAAGAAGAGCGCAGGGCTTACATAGATGGTGTTGAGAAAAAAAGAGGAATCGCTGCGGCAAACAAGCTTAGATCAGATGTTTATGACGAGTGGTATAGGAGAAAAAATGGAAGCGGAGCAGGCAATAAATAAAAACTGGATGATTTCGTTTTTGAGTAAGTACGAGCTGTCACGATCCTTCCGTCATTTATACAAGAAGAAGAGGGAGGAGGGTTAAATGCATGGCGATTTATTCGAATGAATTTAGAAAAGAGATGGAAAAGCGATTTGCAGAAAATGCGGGCTTGTCATCTGCTAAAAAGAAAAATAATACCCTGCAAGAATTACAGGCGCTAGGAAGGTTAAAGGAGCGCCAGATGAATAAGCTGGAACTGGCGTACTCTCAGCATCTTGAAGCGCTGAAAGCATGCGGATATGTGCTTTGGCACGAATTCGAGGCGGTAAAGCTTAGGCTTGCGGACAACACGCACTACACGGTTGATTTCATGGTGATGAGAGCCAACGGCGAGCTGGAAGCTCATGAAGTAAAGGGCGGGTATGCGTTTGACGATTCGTTGGTTAAGCTGAAATGCGCGGCAGAGAAATTTCCCTGGCCATTCTACCTGGTGAAAAAGGGCAAGGACGGTACCTGGGATATCAGCAAGGTGGAAAATAAATGAGAGAAGAGCATCTAACCCGATTGTCATTTAGAGACCCGCTCAAGGTTTTGATGGTGAAGGAATCCAGAACGTGCAAGGGGTGTGTGCATGAGCATCGTGAGCGTGCGTTTGGTCAGGACGTAGTGGTGTGCACCAGAATGGATGCTGATGGCAGACAACGCAAGCACGGCAGAAGATGTAAGGACTACAAAGAAAATTGATGGTTGTTACTGGTGCTTAACTGACAAGGAATGTTGGAGATGGAGCCTATCAAATACTTTTTAAGAGGGGATTGTCCTGGGGAATATTTCGAGTGCAGCAGATTATCTGCAACACTGACTAAATCATCGTGCGCCGATATGTGGCGTCAAGCACGCAAGGAAAAAGATAACTTCCGTCTTCATCACTGCAGGAACTGCAAGATAGGCGCAATGCATGCCGGAGAGCATGAAATATCTACATCGCGTCTATCAGGTAAAAGAATCTGCGCCAGGTGTCACAGGCCATCCAATCGATTTATCAGCGACAATATTTGTGTGAGCTGCTACAACAGGCAACAAGAGTGGTTGAAGGGGAAGAATGCTAAAGGCACTAAGCCGATTAAACAAAGGCCATTGAAACCAATGAGTGTGCCGTATGTAACTGGTGACGAATTGCATATTGCAAGGGCTGTACTTGCAGAATCGACGAATGAAATGATTATTAGAATGCTGAGAGACAGTCAGAAAAACGTACGGTTTGGTTTTTATAGAAAGGCGCTTGCGATTGAAGCCAGAGAGTTGGTATCTGACTGATCATATCTGCCGGAACTGCTTTGGACGCATTCTGGTGAGATACAAAAGCCGGGCAATTCAGCGCGTAGAGAATGCGCAACTTGATTTGTTTGCTGATGCTTCTGGTCAGAAAACGATTAAGGAGGCTGCGGGTGAACGTGTCTGGAGGGAGGTAGGCAAGGTATTCAGATGTGCTGATTGCGGACAGATAGCAGTTTCTGATGATCACAGGGATATCTGTTGCTGTGGTCTCAAGCTGAAAGACGGTACTGATTTAGGGATTAGATGTGTGTATTCGGATAATCCAAACGAGCCATATCAAACTGAAATTATAGCCAAGCAGATAGATGATTAATTAAAAGGAGAAAGAGGTGGAAGAACAAAACAATGCAAGTGGAGTGCCAGAGCTTGAAGTCAGCAAGCTCGATATCAAGGATGGTGACATTCTGCTTATTCGTATTCCCGCCGGGAAGGTGCCCGATAAAGAAGCACAAATGTACTTCTCGGCATTGAGGGATAGATTAACTACTCTGGGCTTTAAAGACGTGACCGTTCTCGTTTTGGACGCAGAGATTGATATAGAAACGCTTGATGAAAGAATCATGAGTAAGTACGGGTGGGTTAAGGCTCCTAAAGCGGAAAGTATGCTGCATTGATTATCGATCGTGATGTTAGGTTAATGTGTATTCCGGCAAGAGTACAAATCACAATAAACTGGATAGCAATTAAACACATGACATTACCTTACGATGTAGAGAGATGTAAAGGAAAGAACGCGCTTTTGTGTCAACGATGCATGCGGCGCGAACCGGGCGACCAGGTTGCGCAGTGGTTTATCACTCCGGCTTTGACGCTGGATGGCTGCCAGAATTTTATTGGTTATTCATTCCTGAACGCCAAAACGATAGAGGGAGGGCTGGTAAGTGGCTCGACTAACTCCTGAGCAATGGAATGATATTCGTGCCAAATTTGAAGTAGGTGCTTCTGCCAGAGAGTTATCCGCGATATTCGGTATTTCTCATACGGCAATTAATAAAAAGGCCGAGAAAGAAGGATGGACGCGGAGTATTGAACCGGCGATCAGGCGGAAAGTTTCCGAGAAAGTTTCCGGCTATGTTTCCAGTGACAACCTTTCAAAACGGGCTGAGGCGATTGATGCTGAAGCGGAGCGCCGTGCCGCCGTTATTGAACGGCATCGTGAAGAATGGCCGACGGTTCGCGAGATGGTGGAGGCAGGCTGCAAAACTCATAGTGAGGCATCAAGTCTTGAGGAAAAGCGTATCGCGTTCGAAGACTTGAAAGCAGCCAAGATTGCGAGTGAAACGTTGAAGATCATTCAGGATGGGGAGAGGAAAGCCTGGAATTTAGATCAAATTGTGGACGTGACGACGCTTACGGATGAGCAATTGGCGGCGATAGCTAAAGGGAGAATGCCAGTTTAATTACAAGAACATGGTGACTGCTAAAGATATGACCGGAATGGTGTTTGGTCGCTTCACGGTAATTCGTCGTGATTCCGAAAGAAAAAGCCATTCTGGTTCAAGGTGGATATGCCGTTGTGAATGCGGCAACGAGAAATCCATAATTCGAGGCAATCTAATCAGTGGACAAATCAAGTCATGTGGTTGCCTCCTTCTTGGCGATCCAGCTAAGGTTTGCGGGCGAACACTTGGCGTATCCATTAATTATTTGCCAGGAGAGAGGTTTGGTCGTTTGGTCGTAATTTCTACATGCGAATCTAAAAAAGGAATGTCTCAATTCAATACGCGCTGTGATTGTGGAAAGGATGTTACGGTTACAGGTCTGTATTTAAGAAAAAGCAAGAATCCTTCGTGTGGTTGCTACGAGTATGAAAACGCTAGAAATAGGCGATTGATAAATTTATCTGGCGAGCGATTTGGCAAACTTACTGCTGTTGAGCGATCTGGAAAAAATTCTTCAGGCCACACATTGTGGTTGTGCAAATGTGACTGTGGATGTGAAAAGAAAGTTTCTCTTTCTTCATTGCGAAGTGGGCGCACTATTTCATGCGGGTGCGCTAAATCAGATAGTGTCGTTTGGATGCCAAATAATGCACTCAGATATTCTCGCCATCGAGGTTCTATTCGTCGTGCGCTGAGGCATGGTGCTAATGGAAAATTCACAGAGAAAGAGATTGAAGAATTAAATAAAAAACAAAAAGGTCGCTGTGCTTATTGTGGTGCAAAGTTTGGTAACTCATATGATCGCGATCACATTCAGCCTCTGAGCAAAGGTGGAAGTAACGCGATTGACAATATTCAATTGTTATGTCGATCTTGCAATGGTCGTAAAAATGCCAAAGATCCGTTTACATGGGCTAATGAGATTGGGATGCTGTTGTAATGGTTATTCCGTTATCTATTCGGGCAGCGGCTGAGCTGGAAATTCGCCGCCGCCGCACAGAAGAACTTAAGCGGATTAATGGTGATTCGGAAACTATACGTGAGCGTTTGGGAATGCCGCAGCTTCACCCTGCTCAAATAAGAATGCTCGCAGAAAGTCGACGTTACAATGTCGCTTCGTGTGGCAGAAGGTTCGGGAAAACTTTCCTCTCTGCTGATGTGCTCCTTGATGGCCCTCGAAAAAAGGGAGCGCTTCATGGGTACCCGGTGGCGTTGTATGCCCCCACCTATCAAACCATGCTTGAATCGTGGCGGAATCTAGTTTATCTGCTGAAACCCATTACTTCCCAGAAATCAGAGCAGAATAAGCGTATTGACCTAAATACTGGTGGGTGTATTGAGTTCTGGTCATTGGACAATCCTGATGCTGGCCGGGGCAGGAAGTATGCCACGGTAGTTATCGATGAGGCCGCCATGATAAAACGACTGGAAGAATCATGGAGTCAGAACATACAGCCGCTTTTGCTTGATTACCAAGGAGAGGCATGGATTGTTAGCACTCCGAAGGGTGATAATTTCTTCAAGACTCTGTTTGATTATGGTCATGCCGCAAATCCGGCGCGAGATGACCAATGGCAATCCTGGCAGATACCGACTTGGGAAAATCCTCATATCAATCGGGAAGATATTGAAAGAATGCGCTCTAGCATGCCTCGTTTGGCGTTCATGCAGGAGATCGAGGCGCAATTCGTAACTTTCGCTGGCACGTTCATTAAGGCAGAGCATCTCCATAGCGGTCAGCCACCGGAGGGTATGACGCTGTATCAGGGAGTTGATCTTGCAATTTCAATGAAGGAAAACGCTGACTATACTGCAATTGTTACTGTTGGTGTGGATAAGAACACAGGCCGCGTGTGGATAGTAGATGCAGAACGAAGGCGAGTTGGTTTCCGGGATGCGTTGGATTTTATCCAAAGTAAAGCGGAAAGATGGCGCCCAGAATCGATTGCTATTGAAGTGGTGCAATATCAGGCTGCTGTAGTAGAGGAATTATTGCGCTCTACCGATCTTCCTGTGCGACAGGTAAGACCAGATAAAGATAAATTGACGCGTGCACAAGGCTTGATTACACGATACGAGAACGGGCTTGTCTGGCATGCAGAGACACTTCCACAAGAGTTTATCAACGAACTATTATCGTTTGGCCCGGACTGTGAGCATGATGATATGGTCGATGCCGCTGTTTATGGATACATGATGACTGGAGACTATGGGAAAACATTATTTATTCTGCCAAAAAATCCTGAGACAGAAGTGATGCAGAAACGTCAAGCAATGGTCGAAAGGGGTATGCCTGGCTTACCTGATGGCGTGATGGGAATACTCGAAAAGCAGCCTACGGAAAGCGAGGTGTGCGGCAATTGCACGGCGTTCAACTCTGAAACCAAGCTGTGTGAAGAGCGGCACGTGAAGGTGCGTGCACACGATCCTGGATGTTCATTATTTGTGGAGGCGGAGGGTTGAAATAAATAAAAATCTAATTGGCTATTATTCTACTTTTGAAATAACCGGCGCGCTTTAACACGTTCAGTTGATTGAGTCGTTGGGCGTGCTCACGGTTGCGCCATGAGCGCTTCATAGCCCCACACGATGCAGAGCGCAGCCAACAGTAGCCAAATTGCGATGATTACTGCGCCAGCAACCCGGCTTACTGTTTTTCCATTTTTAATGGTTTCCTGTGCTCGTGTTCGGCATTCAGCCAGAACAGAATGGGGAACCAGCTTGATTGCCAATGCAATACCCAGAGGTATCAGGATGAGATCATCCAGGTAGCCAAGAACAGGCACAAAGTCCGGAATAAGATCAATAGGACTGAAGGCATAAGCAACGATACCGGCAACGAGAAGCTTGGCATACCAAGGTGTCCGTGGGTCGCGGGCAGCAAGATAAAGCGCAAAGGTTTCCGCCTTGAGATGGCGCGCGCGTTGTTTCAATTTTTCGAGCACTACCACTGCCTCGCTAAATAGACGCCCAACGCCTTGGTTAACCGGCGCCGGAGCACGAAGTGCGGAGGGTACCGACATAGGCCATGAAAATGCCGAAGGCATGGCCTATGTTGGCGTCCGCGTTGAACCCCCAGTTAGGCTGGGGAGCGTAGGCACGGTGTTGCATGTCAGTTTTAATGATGGAAGTGTCAAACATCGCTTTGTGAGCCACCCTTTGCACCATTCGGATAACTGATAACGGCCGCAACGTTACCAACTGGTGCCGTTACTTGAACGCCTATCACTGCTCCGTTCGCGTAGCCATCCTGTCTTCCATCGCGATGCTTGACCTGATACGAGCCTCCAGGAAGTACCTTAATGCGCCCAGCATTAGCACCTCCTCGAGTTGATGTGTTTTGCGAATCGCAGTTCGGGCAAAGTAAACGGAGGTTTTCAGTTCTGTTGTCTCTCGAATTTCCTGACTCGTGATCCAGTATGAGCGGCAACGGCTTACCGTTCCATTGCAGTGGCACGGAAAAAAACTGGCAAGAAGAGTTATCGCATCGTTCAGGTAGGCCTTGGCGTTTTCGCCATGCTAAGTAGTGTCTGCGGACAGTTTGTCGCGACTTGGGGTGGTCGGACATACAAAGCACGGAAGTTTGGTCTGGTTGCATGAGAACTTCCTATTGGTGACGAAAGCCTAACTAGAATTAGACCTCCGAAATGACGCAATATATTACGTCAAAAATGAAATATAACTCGGAAAGTTGCATGCTATTTTCTTATGATTAATAGAATTGCGTCGGTTTAGCTTTCATCATAATAACAATCTTCGCTAGATCCACAAATATATGAAATTTATATCCGCATTAGTAACCATTCTTATTTCCCATCTGGCATTTGCTTCTGGAGATCACATCCAACCAGATAAGTTGGGCGGCTACTTCACTAAAGAGGACCATTACCAATCAGACAGGATGGGCGGTTACTATGCCCCTAACGGAGAGCACCTGCAATCAGATGGTAGGGGCGGCTACTTTACGCAAAAAGGTCATGTTCAGACTGATAACCAAGGTGGTTATTATGCTCCACAAGGGCATTATCAATCGGACGGCAGGGGTGGATACTTCACCCCTGATGGCAAGCATATTCAGTCTGACGGAATGGGTGGGTGGTATAAGTAAGTTATTTGACACGACAATGCAAGGGGGATATATTGCAGATAAGTGCTCAAAACACTTCGCATAGCGGACTAACCTGCGCCCGATAGTCGTGGTTTTTTTACGTCCATAGTTTTCCTATGGCCGGGTGTTAGGCTAATAAAAGACCTGTCTTGACAGGGAATATGCCAGCCGTCTATGCGCGGTTTTGAGCACCCGGCCACCCTCTCAAAAAGGGTGAATACTCAAAATAAATCGCATAGGAGGTCATCATGACTGCTCTTTCTTTAGCTTTTCAATCCACTCAATTCGACGTTGTAGACCGTAACAACCAGCCTTGGCTAAGGAGCCTCCAGATCGGAGGTGCCTTGGGATATGCCAAGCCAGACCACTCGATTTGGAAATTGTACGAATCTAACAAAGACGAATTCACCGACGCCATGACTGCCTTGGTTGAATTAGAAACTAATGGCGGAAAACAGAAAGTAAGAATTTTCTCCCTTCGTGGTGCTCATCTTCTCGCCATGTTCGCCCGCACAAAAATCGCTAAAGAATTCAGGAAATGGGTTCTGGATATCCTGGATCGGGAAACTCAACTACCGAGCAATCCTCAGCAGTTCATTACACCCGAGCAAACCAACGAAATTTACACTCTGGTTTGCGAGCGCTTCCCAGATGGCCGTGACCGTGTGTACGCATGGAGCCGCTTCAACAATCATTTTCGTATCAATAGCTACAAAAATTTACTGTTTACAAAATACGAGGAGGCTTGCCGGTATATCCCTTCCATTCCAGGCAAGAAAGAAGTTAGGACGTTACCCGCTCCTATGCCTGCGATCAAACCACCCGTTTGGACAAAGCCCGATCCTGCGGGCTCAGCAGACGCAATACGCAGCATCCAAACAATGAGAAGCATCATTACGGAATTGCAGACCTGGTGTCATGAGCTTCCCATTGAAGCAGGGATGCCGCTATGGGAAGCACTGGATGATGTTAAGAGGCTCCTAATAACTGGCTCAACAGAAGTAAGCGAAGCATTGATGCATATCGGCATCGCCACTCGCTACCTGAATCGCTGGATGGGTAGGAGCCAATAGAAAGCACAGCACAGGAAAGGGCCTAGATGCTCTTTCCTTTCTCAAGCAAAATAAAAAGGAAGAATAAGATGAAAAAATGGTTGTTTGTGATGATGCTGTTTCTTAGTGCTTGTGCAGTTCCTCAGGAATCCCAAAGAACATCGTATTGGGATAGTATGAATAATTCCGAGAAGAGCGCTTTCTTGACACAGCAATTTGCGAAATCTGGAGACTCAAATGAGCAGCTAAAACTTGGTGATGCTTATATGGATGGCTTAGGAATGCCACAGGATTCTGAGAAAGCATTTTACTGGACTGAAAAAGCAGCTAATGGTTGGGCTCGTGGAGCAAATTATAAAGTAGGAATCATGTACCAAAAAGGAATCGGCGTTGAACAAAACTCTGTTAAAGCCGCAGAACATTTCTTAAAAGCAATAGAGAGAGATGTTGATAAAAAAGCAATGATACATTTAGGCGAAATGTATTTGAATGGGGATGGCGTTGAGAAAAATATAGAAAAAGGTATTTCTCTCTATGAGAGGGCTGCTGAGGGAGGCGATGCTGATGCTCAATTCGCATTGGGAAAAATTTATTTCAATGATTACCGTGTGCCTAAGAATATAAAGCAAGCTCACTACTGGTTGACTACATCTGCTAAAAATGGATATTCAGATCAGGTAAACAGTCTTTTGAATGATTTGGATAAAGAATTAGCTCAGGCTGAGGC
Source organism: Nitrosomonas sp. Nm58 (assembly GCF_900107335.1). Lineage (NCBI taxonomy): Bacteria > Pseudomonadati > Pseudomonadota > Betaproteobacteria > Nitrosomonadales > Nitrosomonadaceae > Nitrosomonas > Nitrosomonas sp. Nm58. The sequence continues at coordinate 34,337 of NZ_FNPQ01000008.1, forward strand.
TGATGAGCAAGAGAAGGCTAGAAAAGCGAAAACCGAGCTTAATGAAGCTATAAGAAGCCAGTCCTATGTTAAACAGTTAAGGCAAAAATACGGAAAACGCTTGAGGTATGAAACCGCTCACGCGCAAACAAGGATTCAATCCTTCAATATTGATTGCCGTGCAAACGATGGGCGCTATCTTCCACTTGAGAATGTCTTGCTTGCCAAGATGGCTTCTCTTGATAGTAAACAAGCATATCTGACTATCCGTGCAACTAACCGTGGTGACGATGTAAGAATCTACGATGAGCTGATAAGTGCAGACGGCAGACGCATGGGCTCAATACCTATGTTTGAGATTAATAAATGGGGGGAATTGCGTACATTAGCAGATGTCAGGATTGAGGCTATCCTAAATAGTTGTTTTGGCAGTTTCGGTCCAATATGGGCAAGCAGGTAAGCAAGCGCCGCTAAAATACGGATCGTCTCAATCATCTTGTTTTTGCGCAAATAAACCGTTAGAATTTAACGGTCAATAAATAAAATAATACCCGCATGAGCAATATTGTTGCTTTGGATTTGACATGCGCTAACGCAAAACAATTAATAGCTGAAATAGCGAAAGACAGCGCCAGAGTATTCTATACAACTCATGCGGAAAAGCGCATGAAGGAGCGCAAAATCACAAGATCGCAGGTTCAGCGTTGCTTGCTACATGGGAAAATAACTGAAGGTCCGTACCGTGATATTCACGGCAAATGGTGTTTAACTTTGGAAACATTTTCGGCTGGAGAGCCAGTGGCGGTAGTTGCCGCCCTTGATAAAGACTCTGATGGAAGCATGATTATTATAATAACGTCTTATTGAGGAGGGGATCAGCATGTTGCATTATACAAGCTGCGGGCTACAAAATATTTGGCTTAGGAACGGATATACAACTGTTAAAACTGCTTATGGAGAAGCCACTTCCATTCATGATCTGGATGGCTTGCATAAAGCTATTGGGCTGTATTTGGTTAATAACAAACCAAGATTAACAGGCGCGGAACTGCGGTTTCTACGGAAAGAACTTGATTTGTCACAATCTCATTTAGCTACCATGCTTGGTGTTAGCGAGCCATCAATCAGGGGGTGGGAGAATAATCGTTCTAAAGTATCTGCTCCAGCAGAAAAAATACTAAGAGCGATGTATGCGGCAAAAGTGAATGGGCATAGAGATATAAATTCTCTATTGGAGAGGATAAGCCAATTAAACCGTGACATTCATTCAGTCAAGATAGAGCTTGAAGAAACCAAATCGGGGTGGAAACAAGCTGCTTAAGCTGAAATATGTAGGCCAATAACAAAAGGGTGTCGTGATGCTACTTTCATGGCATGAACGACACTCCCTCACAAGTAGCTTTCAACGAAGTAGCGCCACAAGATGAGCGCTATGACGCCCATGCAGAGTTACAAAAAAGTGCATTATCAGAATTAATTCCGCGCCCTGAGATACAGCCGGTCATTGACTATATTCTTGATGACTTGGCTGAACAGGAAATGAGAAAGGCTTTAGCGAAGCCGAATATCATTCCTTTCCCTTCTAAAGCAGTCAAGAATAAGCAACCTGGCATGCAATCCGTGTATCTGGACGATATGCAGGTATCGGTCATGGGGCACTACTACGATAAGCCTGGCGTGTTCAGCTTCGACTCCATGCGTGCCATGGTCGAACAGACGCCGATACTCAATTCCGTGATCATGACACGTATCCGCCAGGTTCAGCGGTTCTGCAGGATACAGGAATCCGGTCGCGGGCCTGGCTTCGAGATCAAGCTCAAAGACCGTGAGGCAGAGGTAACGGATACCAACCGTCAATCCATCCAATTGATGCAGGATTTCATGCTTAACTGCGGGTGGGAAGCAAAACCACGCCAGAGAATGCGGCTTAAGCGCGACGATTTCACGTCATTCGTGGCCAAGCTGACTCGGGATAGTCTTACCATGGATTCAATGGCTATCGAGACAGAATACAAGCGTGACAGAAAGCTTGGGATGGATGGATTGTATGCCGTGGATGGTTCCACGATCAGGCTTTGCACGGAAGATGGTTATGAGGGCGATGACGAGATATTCGCGCTGCAGGTGGTGCAGGGGCGCATCCGTACTGCCTATACCTATGACGATCTGATCTATGTGCCGCGCAATCCGCGTACGGATGTATTAACTGGTGGTTATGGTCTGGCTGAGACCGAGTTATTGATTCGCGTGGTCACGGGATTTTTAAACGCCATGACCTACAATCAGAAGTATTTCGATAGTAACGCGATTCCCAAAGGGCTGTTGCACTTATCCGGAAATTATTCCGAGAAAGACCTGTCGGCATTCAAGCGCTACTGGAATGCAATGGTGAAGGGTGTCAACAATGCCTGGACGTTGCCGGTCATGGTATCCAAGGATCAGGAATCCCGCGCGGCCTTCGAGCGCTTTGGTGTCGATGTCGATGAGATGATGTTCTCGAAATGGATGACATTCCTGGCATCGATCATCTGTGCCATTTACGGCATTTCTCCTGATGAGATTAATTTTGAGTCATTCAGCGCAAGCAAATCATCTCTTTCTGGCTCAGACACGTCTGAGAAGCTGGCAAATTCAAAAGACAGCGGCTTACGTCCACTTCTGACTTATCTGGAAAATATTTTCTCGGATTTCATTATTCAGGATTTCAGCGAGCAATATGTGTTTCGCTGGACAGGGCTCGATGAGGAAGACGAAGAAAAGCGCCATGAAATTCGCAAGCTGGTACTCAAGGTCAATGAAATACGCGCCCAAGAAGGTTACGACAAACTAAATGACAAATGGGGTGAGGCCCCTGTCAATCCTGCCTTGCTTGGCGCTTGGCAGTCCGAACAGCAACAGAATGATCAAGATTTTGGTAACCCGGACGAGCAAGGCAGTAATTCTGACCAGGAAGATCAATCTGATTTTGGCGATGCAGGAGAGAATCAAGGCGATCAGCAAGAAGCGGATTATGGCGATGCGGGTGATAACGATGATGAGACTGCAATCGAGTCCGATGATGAAGAAAATTTAGGAAAGTCTTTCGGTCTGCCTGTTTACACATTTGAAGTTTAGCGGAGAAGTTAATGGAGTCTCAAGAGCAGAGAGAGTTGCCGCGTTACAAAGGTCACAAAGAGGTTTGTGCTTTAAAAATTAAGAAAGTTATCAGAAACCAACAATCTTTTGCAATTACGTTAAGTTTTGAAGAGGAAGGCTATTCTGATCTAGCTGTCAGTGAGGAATGGTTGATCAGACATCGACCGCAAGCAGGAGGTTATTACGTTGTTTGCCAAGATGGATATGTGTCGTATTCGTCAGCCAAGGCATTTGAGGATGGCTATACGCTTATACGACCAGTGGGACCATTGGGGGTTGTTTGAAAAATCAGAAATTGCCTAGTAGAGCTATTGCTGGCGATGAAATCTTCTTCCATCACAAAGATGCGCCGTGCTGCGGAAAGGTATTGTCTGTCGGCAAGCATGGCGTGACGGTCGATCAGGAAGGGAAGCAGCATCGCGTCACGTGGGAGCGGGTGCTAGGACACAAGAAACGTATATCACCAAAACTAAAAATACTGCATGAAGGCGAGGACGGCATGATCGTAGAAGATGCTATGGGCAAGAAGCGCTTCGTGCATATTCCGTCAGATGCTAAAGAGGATCAATACATGGTTAAAGCATTGTCTGATAAACGGCTATTGTTGTTTACAAAGTCAGAGAAGATCGCTAATCGTGCAGGCCTTCACCTGGAAAACAGGACGGACCGTACAGGACGAAATCAAAAAAAATGGGTACGAAGTGGCCAGGATGAAACGAAAGGCGATAAACAAACCAAAACAAGTGAGTCTGAGCAAAATAGCAGCCATGGGCAGACAGAATTTGGCGCACACAATATTAAAGCTGGGCAAAAAGTGCAATTCAAGCTGGGCGAGCTTGCTGGTGAAGGCAAAGTTGTTGGCAATCCGGGTGCTGATGGTGCGCATGTTAAGGATTCAAGCGGCCATATTCATCAGGTGCGCTGGGATCAGGTAACAGGGAATAGTTCGCATAATTCTGAGAGTGATAACAAAGGAGCTGGCGATGATCAGCAAGGCCAAAGCAAGCTATTTGATGACGAATTCGTTGCATCACTGCCTAGCATAGCAAAACAGCCACATGATAACTGGGAAGACCTGGTTAAACATGGCAAGGAAGGTCTGGAGCAATTCAATGAGATGTTAGGCAAGGTCCAGCAGGTTATGGGATTGAAATCTGGACACAATCCAGATGATATTACTGATGAGCAATGGGGGAATGACGACGGCTATCTATTCATTGCGCCTCTGAAAGGTGAGAAACGGGCAAGAGAAAAAGTAGAGGGAGATTATGATGGTGATTGGTCGCAATTGCGCGATGTGGTTAGGGCGACAATTAGTGTGCCTACTATGGCGCAAGTCAAGCAGGCCGTGGGACATTTGCATGATGTGGGTATTGATCTGGCGCAAAAACCGAAGAACAGGTTTGAGAAGTCTACGCATGAAGGTTATCGCGATTTAATGGCTATTGTTAAGCTGCCTAATGGTATGGTTGCAGAACTGCAAATTCATGTCAAAGCAATGACACAGGCAAAAAATCACGGGCATCACCATTATGGAATCACCCGCTCCTTGCAGACTAAATATAATGAAATCGAGCCTTCTGATAAATGGAGTGATGAGGATCATTCTGAATACTATAAAGCGATCAAGGCTCAACGTAACATATATTCCGAAGCTTGGAGAAAGGCTAATGGAGAGACTAAGAATCAATTGACAAAGGCATTCCTAGGTAGCACAATAATATTGCTGTTTAGGAAGAAGGAGGTGCCAAATGAACATGATTTACATTGAGAATGAAGGCGCTTTGTATCGCGGACCAGCTAGGGGAGTTCCTAGGGAAATCTGGAACGCAAAAGAAAAGAAATTCGTGCCTTACAAGGGCGCTGTCCCTAAGCCAATTGAGTGGGGGTACGAAATTGATGAGGCAGAAGCGCGGGAAATGATGGGTATCGAGGAAGAAGGGAATGGGAAAAATGATCCTGTTCTTCAAGTCGCACATTAGCGGCTACACCCGAGGTAATACCTACGTTCATGACCATTACCGTCGAGCTGCAAAATTTGCGGCTGCCAAGCATAAAGGCCAAACCCGCAAGGATGGCAAAACACCCTACATAACACACCCAGTCCAGGTGGCATCTATTCTGAGTAGAGAGGCCAAAGTAACCGATCCGGTTATCCTGTTAAGCGCATTACTACATGACACACTGGAAGATACCGACACCAGCTACGAGGAATTGGAAGCAGAGTTCGGCAACGAGGTTGCCAATCTGGTGCTGGAAGTGACCAATAATCCAAACCTATCCAAGCTGGATAGCAAAACAGAGCAAATTGCCAAGCCGTGGTCTCCAAAAGCTATCAGACTCAAGATGGCCGACAAGACAGCTAACCTGCGAGATCTGGTTAATGCTCCGCCAGTTGGAATGTCAAAAGACAAAAAGATTGAATACGCCAATCATGCCAGAAAGGTGATTGAAGGCATGAGAGAGCATCCAGAAGCGTTAAAACGATTATTCGATCTAGCCTACCAAATAGTTCTCAGTCACTAAACTGCTTCATTCCATAGCGGTATGGTGTCGTAACGTACCATAATTATCTTCGACAACCTGGGCAAAACTTTTTGCTGCTAAGTATTGTCTTATTAATTACTCCGAGCGTGTGTGTGGGGTGCTTCAAAAAACATCACGCAGCTGGTGAGCAGATCTCCTTTTGCAGAGTTACCCATCCTCTGTTTCTTGCGTGAGCCAGTCGATTCCGTGCGTTAGTCGGCGATTCTATTTTTGCAAGCTGAGAAACCGGCTGCAACTATTGTATGTCGTGACCTGACAATATGTGTCATGACAACGCTTCTAATCGATATAGGCCCATTGAGCGAACATCAATCAGATGAAGCGCTAGAGGCAATCTACAAATCAGTCCACGATCATGGCGGTGATGATTCTATCTGGAATACGCATGAATCCCCATATATCAGACGATTAATCGAGTTATTTACCGAACGAGGATTAACTCGTCTCGAAAAGGTAAGGACAGAGTTAACTGCGTGGGCTAAAGGTGAAAAACACCGTAAAGATAGTCCTGTTCCAAGGCCGGAGGGCATGATACGCCGGTGGGACAAAGGCGAGCTTGCATTGGTCAAGCTCTATCTTGAAGCCTTGCCACCGGAGCAATTCACCCTGGATGATTGGGGAATGGTCGTTGATTTTTTGGTGCAGCGTTATCTGCCGGAAGATGAATTGCGTACCGAAGCAGAATGGCTGGCAACGCGATCAGGATTAATGGGCAAGGTGCAAGCAAACATGCAAAAGTCACCAAACTTGAAGCAGGCAGACAGGTTGCTGGCAGCTATGCCCAATACCGTCAAGGGTGCGTCCAAGCAATTCAAACTATCATCCGTGCAACATGCGGTACTGGACTTTGGGCGTGCGCGTGCAGCCGAAGCAGTGACAAGGCTATCTGACAACGTGCGTCACAAAATGCGTGATGTGATCATGCAGCATGAAGAACAGAAGATGCTCAATGGTGGAGCAGCTACGCCGGGGTCAGCCCTAAAAACGCGATTGTTAGATGAATTTGCCGTATTGAACAGAGATTGGCGGCGTATTGCGTTGACAGAAGCAGGGGAAACCGCCAATCAAGGTTTTATTTCCAGTATGAAGCCTGGCAGCAAATTGAGGCGCGTTGAACAATACGCGAATGCCTGTTCTTTCTGCAGGAAGATTGATGGCGCCATTGTAGAGGTTGTGGAGCCTTCGAAGCCATTAAAGAATCCCGATACGATGGTTTGGCTTGGAAAAACCAATGTGGGGCGTTCATTGTCACCACACAAGCGCGTGGGAGGTGAATTAATCGAGCGCTTGCCGGAAGAACGCTGGTGGATTGCGGCAGGTGTACAGCATCCGCACTGCCGTGGACAGTGGATAAAATTACCTGAATCAAGACCAGAAGACGATCCTGATTTTGCTGAATGGCTAAGAAGAACGTTGGAGCAGATATGATACTTTTCTTGAAAGCTCACCCTATTAATCAGGCCATTTCACGTAGCACGTCAGCAAGCAAATTGAATGATAATGGAATCCGTCGCAATCCTGGCGAACCATCACCAGAGGCTGCTAAGGAAGGAAACTATAAAAAGCCGGTGATGAAGTGGCGTGGTCTGACCATTCGTATCGAGAATCCTGCCGGTTCCGTGCGTCGAGGGAATGGGTGGGAAACCAGAATGAAATATGACTATGGTTATATATCCGGTTCAAACGGGGTCGATGGCGACGAAGTAGATGTGTATATTGGCCCAAATCTCGATGTCACTGAAATGGTTTACGTTGTGCATCAGCGTAAATATGGGGACTGGAACAAGTACGACGAAGATAAATGCTTGATCGGATTTATGAGTGAGGATGAAGCCAAGGCAGCTTACCTTGCGCATTACGATGATCCACGCTTTCTAGGGCCGATAACAGCATTGCCGGTTGAGGAATTTATCGAAAAGGTCAAAGCGACAAGAGAACAGTCTGGAATGATCAAATCGATGATTCTATTCTTCAAAGCCAACGTCAATCGGTGCTCGATTTAATGCTGCGATGATGAATATCTAAGCATTACATTCTTAAAACAAGATTCATAAAAAAAGCATCGTGACACGACAATAGGCTCAATAACCTTTTGTCGAAGTCGCGAGCCTATGTTGATTCTTTTCCTGAAAGCAGAACAGCAATCACTGCTGTTTGACGCTCCTGTATTAGTGCAGGGGTCAGTCCGTAAAGACGGAAGTGTAGTAAAACCGCACGTGCGGATTCAAAAAAAGAAACTGCCTGATTCTGGCGGTACACAGGGGAATTTATTTGGTGATAATTCCACTGAACAATCGAAAAAACCCTCAAAGTTAGACGCATTCATTGCCAAGCAAGGCGGAATGCAGTCTCTTGCGTCCAAGCTATCAATGCTGACTGAAGGTCAGCAGCAGACCATCTTTGAAAAGATGGCGGCGCTGGATGGAAAGAACGTCAAAGAAGTAGCTGCGATGTTTGACGGCTTTTCTGTCAGTGAGATCGAACAGAAGCAGCCGGATTTGTTCACATTGCAACATGAAGCGGTAAAGGAAGCAAACAAAGAAGAGTTTGCGGAAGAGGACAAAGCTCCACAGATTATCAATCATCTTGACCCACTTGAATTTGGCGTTAAAGCCGGTATCACCAAGTCAGAACGGCGCAAACTCAATGCACAGGCCGTAGCTATCGTCACAGACAAAACTTCATCGGATATCACTGAAGACGACCGTGCGATCCTGCGTCAGTATTCCGGCAATGGTGGCTGTGGTGATTCGCTCAATGAATTCTATACCGATCCGGCAGTTGCGCTTGCCATGTGGAAAGTCGCGGAAAAGCTGGGTATTACTCACGGTACAGCCTTGGAGCCTTCATGTGGATCGGGCGTATTCCTGCACACTGCGCCTGCTGGATTCAAGGTTACTGGCGTTGAATTGGAAAGCATCTCTGCCAAGATGGCCGAAGCATTACATGGTGAACGGCATGAAATCGTGAATGCTTCGCTGGAGCGATTTGCTACTCAGGATACGCGACGATTTGATATCGTAATCGGCAATCCCCCCTATGGGCCGCGCGGCATGCTTGCCAGGGATGACAAGAAAGAGCTGTCCAAAGCGGAAGAGTATTTCATTGATACCAGTCTGGACAAGACCCGTGCAGATGGACTATGCATGCTGGTAGTGCCAAGCGGCATTATGGGTAGCAAGAATGGCCGCAAATTCAGGGAGCGCATGCTGAGAAAAGCGGAGTTCCTGGGCGCTCAGCGATTGCCTAACAGTGCATTCGAGGCAAGTCATACCGATGTGACGACCGACATTATTTACCTTCGCAAAAGGCCGGATGATATAGCAGGCGCATTATGCGTTGTGGATAAGAAAGCTCTGCAAGCGCTTGGTGTGTGGGATGATGAATTTCTGGCAGGAAAATACTTCGAAGGACGAGGGAAAGCCAGCGTGTTTGGCGAGGTGGGCACTGCCAAGCGTGCGTTCGGTGAAATTTATACCGTAAATGGGACAATGCGCGGCGTGCCATTTTTGATCGAGGAATTCAATCCTCATTCACAAACGGTTACGCCGTCGATTAATGACATTCTGTCGGTATTACCGGATCAAGCGGCCAAGGATAAAGCGCTCAATGCAGCTGAAAAGCAACCATATCAGAATGGCGCCAAGGTAGGTGATATCAAGGTTGAGGATGGCGTGACCTATGTGCTGCAGGGTAATCCACCACGTTGGCATCGGGTGGATGATGCGATGCAATCCGAAGCTGTTACCCAAGCGCAAGCATTGGCATCTGAAATTGATCGTCTTATGGACGGCGAGGTGGCAGACCGGGCTGCGCTCGAGCAATCCCTCCGTGACTGGGTGGCGCGGCACGGCATACCGGCCAAGCATCCAGAGCTGTTAATCGCAGCAGCCCAGGATAAAACGCTTTATCGGTTAATCGGTGCGGTAGGCAAGGACGGCAGATTGTCCGATGCGGTGATGGGCAGAGCCGCGCGCAGAATAGAGGGTGGATTCGATGCAGTAGCACAATCATTGGCGTTGACGCATGAGTCTGGTGATTTCTCGGTTGCTGAATTAGCCGAAGCGCTAGACAGAGATCAGGACGATATCCTGGATCAGCTGACTGCGGATCATCGTTATGCATATGTCGATGGCGATAGATGGTCTACTATGGATACTTACCTGACAGGTCATCTATGGTCTAAACTTGATCAAGTCAAGAGCCAGCTTGCCAGCAATGAATTAGTCATGGTTATGCGTTCAAAGCTGGAAAATCAGCAAAAGAGACTTGAAGAAACCATCGATCCAAAATCACTGGAAGATGTGGAAATTCAGTTAAACAGCGCATTCATTCCCCTAAGCATTCTGGAAGCATGGATTGACGATAAGGCTGACAGATTACGCGAGTCCAACCCCGGTTCAGGCTGGTATCAAAACCTTAAGCAAGCTTCCATCACTTTTGAGAATGGCATTTACACCATAGGCAAAGGTACGGCGATCAATGAATCCTTGCTCGATAAATACTTGAATCGAACGGGCGTCAGAAAGGACGATTTGCCGACAATTGATGAATGGAACGAAGCATTCAAAAATTGGCTATGCGCATCAGAGTATCGAGACGCAGTAGAGGATTTATATAACCGTAAATTCCGTGGCTTCGTGCATCGAGAATTCACCGATGAACCGATTGATGTGCCTGGATTGGCCAATCAAGACCAACTAAAACGTTACCAATGGCCGGGGCTGAAATGGGCGTTATCGGTCGGTAAAGGGATTATTGCGGATGATGTTGGATTAGGGAAGACCGTAAAGGGCCTGTTGCTCGCACGATTGGCCAAGCTTACCGGCAAGGCGCATAAGCCGATGATCATGGTTCCTAAGTCAGTATTAGCTAACTGGTACGTGGAGTCTCAAAAATGGTTCCCCGGTTCCAAGGTGCTTACCATAGGCGGTGATTTCTCCTATAACGACAAAGGTGAATTAGTCGGGCGTGACGATAATAAGAACGAGCGTGAACGCAAATATCATGATCTGACGCAAAACGATTATGATTTCGTAATCATATCTGAGCCGGTCTTTCAGGAAATAGACCTTGATCCGGTGACGAAGAAAGAAATGTATGACACTGATTTCTGGGTGCAGCGTGGTGATTCGCTTGGCAATGCAGGGGATAAGCGCGTCAAGAAAATTCGAGAAGCCTACGAGCAGTCTATTGCAAAACGTGAATTCGAAGACAGAACGGGCGTGATCTACTTTAATGATCTTGGTGTGGACATGATCATTGCAGATGAAGCGCATCACACAAAAAACCTCTATGCCGCAAAATCGCGTTTTGGCGACAATCCCAAGTTCCTGGGTGGACAAGGACTATCAAACCGTGCGTTGGATTTCAATCTGAAAGCACGTTGGTTATTGGGACAAAACGGCGGTAAAGGCGTATATGGATTGACGGCCACACCGACCAAAAATAGCCCCCTGGAAATCTATTCGATGTTGTCGCATATCGCACCAGAAGCGTTTGAAAGCATCGGTATCCGTAACAGCGAGGAATTTCTTGATCGATTCTGCAAGTTCGAGCGTGATAACGTGCTGGGAACCAACGGCGAGATTGATGAAGCGCTGGTGGTGGCGGGTTTCAAAAACATGGAAGAACTGCGCACGCTCATGAGCCAATATGTCAGGAGGACAACCGCAGAGGATGTCGGATTGATATTGCCGAAACGCGACGACCGCATGCATCTGATCGACATGACGCCTGAACAACAGGCGGTTTATGTGGAATTGCGCGACATGGCTGCCGAAGCTGCTAAAAAGGATGCTACCGGTGATGCGCATATCTTCAGTGTCATGGACAAAATGAACAAAGCGGCGCTTGACCTGGAAATATACGATCCGGTTACCTATCAAGGTACCAGCAGTCCAAAATACGAGGCATTGTCCAAGCACGTGGCGGAGGGCGTCAAGGATGGCGGGCAGGTGATTTTTGCCGATTACGTGGATGCGCACGACAAGATTGTGAAAGCGCTCGTAAAGGCAGGCATACCCAAAAACCAGATTGGCATTATCAATGCACAGGTGGCATCCAGCGCGGTGAAACGGCAAAACATCGCCGATCAGTTCAATGCAGGCAAATTGAAGGTGGTAATCGGCAATACTGCAACCATGGGTGAGGGAATCAATTTGCAGAAAGGCACTACTGATATTCATCACATGGATCTGCCGTGGGAACCGGCCAGCATTCAACAGCGCAACGGTCGCGGATTGCGGCAAGGCAATATTAAAGAAGCGGTGAGGATACACACCTATCTGTCGAAAGGATCATTCGATGGTTATCGTTATCAGTCAATCGGCGCAAAAAAAGACTGGCAAGACCTGTTGTGGAAAGGCGGGGATACTATTGAAAATCTGTCCCGGGAGGGCAACATCAGCCGTGATGAAATGCTGATCATGCTGTCCGCCGATCCGGACGCGGCGCGCGCTAGATTCGATTCTGACAAGAAAGCGGCTCTAGAGCGGCATGAAGCAGGAGAGCGCGCAAAAGCTTCTGAAGAATTCGTGCGCTTCCAGTCACTGAGAGCAAGCTACCAGTCGCTCAAGGACAAGAACACCACAAGCGCGGCTTTGTTGCAATCCAAGCTGGAGAAAGCTAAAACCGCTCTGAGAGGCAATCGCTTCTTTACGGGTAAGTCATTGATCGATTCCGCTACCGATGCGCTCATGGAGCCCAAGACCGGCCTGGTATTGCATGCCAATGTGGCGTTTCATGCAGTAGATGAAAAAGGTGAGAACGAGGGTAAATTTGTGGTGACCGGCGTCAATCTGAAGGAAAAAACGGTGACGGTGAGACCGTATGCGGATATCAATGGTCGCAAGAAGGCTGTCAAATTGTCAGATCTGAATCATGGTATTAAGCCTTTTGCATTCAATGAGGATAGCGAAGCTAAAGAGCTGGCTGCGAAGATGGAATCCGATGCAGCGAATAAAGCCAACAATATTACGGATTACAAACAGTTATCGGAGTTGCCATCAAGGGTTCTGCGTGAATCGCATGACGCCATACAGCAACAGCTTAAGGAAGGGGCAAGATCATACAAGATTTCGTTCCACGCTGGTAAAGTGCCGATGGTTCATCGTGAGAGTGGAGGGATTGATTTGGTTAATAACTACTCAATCCGTGACAAGCTGGATAGTCATGATTTCCTGCTGCCGACCGATGACGCCAGGAAGAAACTGGCAGACGCCTGGCTGGATGAAGAGCGCAATGTCAGGTTTGGAACTACTTTTGTTAAAACAGGGAGAAGAGGTTCATCATCCTCTCAGACGCATGCTGTCAGGGAGTATCAGAATGCGGATTACAGCAGCAAACAACATAACCCTTGGTCTGAGCATGTAGCATCCGCGAATGGCGAGAAACATTCGTATTACGAGGATGAATATGGCGCCAGTACGCCATCCATCAAGGCATTACGCGAGAGGCTGAAAAAAGAACAGATTGATCGCGCTAAGAAAGCCACTACATTAACGGATACAATCAATATCCTTGCGCCATTGGGCGCAGTGCAAGACAAGGTGAAGGGATATGGCGCAAAAGTTAAGCTGCCCAGAAAAGCATTAGCGATCCTGTGGGCCAAGGCGAGGCATTTGGGCGTGCTGGGCGAGAAATTGGACGATCATCTGCCAGGGGAAGAAAAGAATTACGGGAAGTATGAAAAACATTCCAGTTATTTCCATGGATCAAGAAAAGATAAAACGGTGCATGCTGCATTGATTGGCATGGCGAAAGATGCCGGATATGACGACCTCGCTGCGGCAATGATTGAGTCTGGTCTGCGTCACCATAAGAAATCTGATCACAAAGAGGTGTTGAGCGAGTTGCACCAAGACTACGGTCACAGCGATCAAGTGCTTAAAATGATGCTTAAATTAGCGGAAGCATCGGGCATTGCTGACATGAAAGCGGTTAATGCGGAAACAGGCATTCAGAATGCTGGCATACTGCGGCCTAGACAATGGGGTGGCGATGAGCATAAAACGATACGAGAAATAATACAGGAGCGTATGAAGAATGGTTGATCCTAAGACCTTTGCGGAATCAACTCTACAATTATTGCAGCAAGACCCGAGGCGATACCATAATTTCGGGGTGTACTGGTATTTCGTCAAGGCGCTCATGAAGCGGTATTACACCAAAGATAATCTGCATCTCCTTGGCGAGTATATGGATGCTGACACCATGGCGAGAATGCCTGAGCACGCTACTTTGCAGGAAGCAATAGAAGCGGCTATCGAGGAATACCGGCATAATGCCAGCTTCAACCTTGGTCGCTCGACCGTCGAGGATTTAACAGGTGGCGGTGTGCTTGACCTGCATGATGAGGATGCTGGCGTCTAACTTTCGATAGCGAGAGATCCCTCGTCGTGTGAGCGTTCTGTCGTGACCGTACCATAGCGCGTATGAGCCAGATTGTATTCATCAAAGCTTTCAGCAGCGAATGGAAGGAGGAGGATCATTCCCGTGATGGTAACGGAAAATTTGCTGAAAAATCATCCGCCAGTACCGGGTCGAGCCTGCTCCACAACCGTGGGTAAATAGCGTTATCCATGAACTCTACAGGGAAACTCTGTTTTTGGCTGTCTGATTTTTCTGGAAGCTGAGGCGCATGGTTTCTACATTTGCATCAATTCCATTTTTTACAGCAATTTCACGAGCTTCCTGCTGAAGCAGGACTGCCATTAATGGGATGCGTTAGATGATCTGGCCAAGCTCTTGATCACCGGCTCAACAGAAGTAAGCGAGGCATTGACGCATATCGGCATCGCCACTCGCTACCTGAATCGCTGGATGGGAAGGAGCCGCTAACTCATCATTAGCTGGTAATAGGGAAGGAGTGAAATTTCGCTCTTTCCCTTCAGCTCATCAAGGACAAAGACGCTTGATTTGTCGCGGCTATACGATTGATTGAGTTTTTATCAAAGTGAAACTTTTGCTCTTTCCATAGCCTTCTCATCAAGGGAAAACAGATTTACGCGTATCGCGCGACTGAGCGCAGCCTGATGCAATTGCTCTTCAGTTTGGCCAGATGGATTATTCGCTGTCTTCACGTTTTGATATTCAATACTGAAATCCAGGATATTGAGTAAGGAGTTTTGATTCGTCGAAGAACCGGAATATGCAATCGTGTGCTGAAACCCGAGCTGGGCAAGGAATCTGGCAAAATTCGTGAAGTATGTGGAATAAGTGCTCAGTGCCGATGGCAATACCCAGGAGATGTGTTTTAGCTTGCTTGTGACCATATCATCGGTAGTAGTGTCGAATGTGCCTGCCAGCGATTTCCAAGGTTGCACCTGGGTATAGGTATTCTGGGGGATACCGAATAACCCCTTGGCATTCAGCGCATTGAGAGCCGCTCCAACGGCGATTGATCCTGTGATGGTTTCCGAGGGACTTGCAGAAGTAGGTTGAGCGATATTTTTTTCATAGATGAACGGTATTTGTTCAAGAGTAGAGCTCTGCCATGCATGAGGGACGACATCCAGGGTATTGTATTCACTCGTGTAGGTGAGGCTTGCGTTATTACCTTGCGGAATCGATCCGATGACGTACTCGTAGTAGGAAGCGAAATTGGTTTCTCCCGGGGTAGGGCCCGCCGTAGCCCATACGTCGATTTCTGTTACCTTGCCATTTGAGTTCCAATTCTGAAGATTTTGCATGTAGAGAGCCAGCACAGGAGAGAGCGCTCCGCCCAAGCTATGTCCTGCTACGGCAACGTTAGCTCCTGACGGGATGTTGACCGTGGTGCTCGCTAATTGACTCTGAAGGACTGTGAGCATGGTGTTGCTGTTCGCATCCACCATACTGAGCAAGGCCGAGAGACCGTCCGCCGCGCCTTGGGAGATGGCTGCATCAGCATACTGACTTGGTAAAGTCAATTCATTGCCGAGTATGCTTTGCCACGTTACGTTGGTGTGTACGCCGAAATCTTCCGTTAACCACCCATACACCGAATCGATGTTGGTGCCAGCTATCGCCACGACGAATTGATTTTGAGAAGGACTGTAGAAAAGTACCATTGTGTTATCTGCGATGGCTGGGACAGCTAATGGATTGTGTGACCAGATAACTGGTCCCCAAATGACTTGCCAGTCGTTACCGATAAATCCTTGAATTGTTGTATCGTTAAGCGACGCCGTGATGACCTTTGCTACAAATCCCTGAAGATCGGTGATTGTATTGAAGGAGGTTACTCCGAATGCTGCATTGGAGAGCAGGGAAAGACTATGGATTTGCTGCTCTATGGAATATGTTCCGGGTTGCGCTGTCTGTTCCATTTTTTGTATCCTTTTCTGGAAGGGAGTGGTGTGTAGGAGAAACAAAAGCCCTTTTACGTAAATAGCGCTTATCGCAATACAATCCGAATTTACTGGATAGGCCGTCAGACAGGGCATGAAAACAATATAGGGGAGGCAAAACAGGAGCAATAAATGAAAAAGAACCGTTTTCCCCCTGTTATTTAAGTGTTCTGATATGCCAAAAGCATGGTAAGCCAATTATTGTCGAATTGATCATGGCTAACGCAATTTTTGATTGCTCTTGTCTGGAAACACATATGTCGTGACCTCAAAATAGAGGCCATGAGGCCAATCTTATTTATCAAATCAGCTCCCCTCAAATGGAATGAATCCGATCACTCGCGCAATGAAAAGGGTGAGTTTGCGCATAAACCATCCATGCATGTTGAGTCAAGCGCCGGAATCGAATCATTTGAACAGGCAAGAGCGTGGTGGCGTAAAAATCTCGGTGGAAAGGTGGCCGACCTGACGGTTCATCTTTCGCGTTCCGGCGACGGATGGAAAAAAACAATAAAGATCAAGGTTGATTTCCCGTCCAATGAAACCCACGCTTTTACTGAAAAATCAGATCCTGGCGTAAACCCAGATTGTTACGATAATCCAAAAAAACGTTTGCATCCGAGATCATTTATTCGTGAACGCGCGATATTAATGGATCGCATTGCTAGGACAATCGAGTTTCCACAAACGAAAGCCATTCATTATGGCGCTGACCTGTTATTCGAGCGCGTTTATGGAGGCAAGCACCTTGTGGTTGCTTTGACGTGGAGTCAAGCACGCGGTTTATATGTGTTTGATTCCGCGTATGCGATGTCGGCAGACAAAGTAAAGAAAATCTTGAGCAGTCAAGACCGCACAAAAAACAACGGCCCACTTCAAAAAAGTGAGCCATTTGGATCGGCGCCTTCGGTCTTTCGGGACTCTACTGAATCCGGGAGTTACCCCACCGGCAGTAAACCTGTGGTATCAGAACCCATCGGCTTCCGTCGCTGCTGCACAGATACTATAGTTGACTTTCTAACGACGGTCAACGCCGATTTGGTGAAGTCGATTCCGGCGGGTGCGCGCTGGATCACGGTTCACCCTAATGGCAAGGACGCAAAAGGCCAGCCATTGCTTGTTCAGGAGGAATCAGACGGTTCGATGCGCGTCATTGGTGGCGCTGGCGGCAAGCTTAATTACCTGAAATTGCGCCATGTCCGCTCTGAGTCCGATTACAAGAAAGAGGCTGGTGAGCGCAGAAAGGCGCAAGCTGAGAAAAGAAAAGAACAGCGAAAAAAGGATAAAGAGCTTGGTATAAGCGAATCCAAGGGCCGAGCGCGAGAAGCTATTGTTGCTCAACGCAGGGGCGCGGAAAGAGAGTACATCCAGTCTGTCTCTCAAGCAATGGGCTGGGAGCAATCATCAATCGAATTCCCGGAGCATAAATACGGCCATTTGTCGGATGCCGCCGTCAACAAGCTACGCGGCAAGCACCATAGAAACTTACTGGAAAAAGCCAAGCAAGCAGTCGAGCTGCAGCGTCAAAAGTTGCTGTCGAGTGAAGAGGCGAGATTGTCTGCCGGGATAGGCGAAGTGCCTCTTGATACGCAGGATGATGATAGTCTGTCGGTTGATGATCTTAAACCCATCCCAAGTCAGAATGGAGGTCTTGGATATAGCTCTGATTATAAAGGTCGCGCTGAACGTGCCGGGCTGACTGAGGAAGACTTGAAAGCTGAGTCAAGCGCCATCCGCTCAGAAAAGCTTGCGCAAATGACTGACGCGCAACGGCAGGCGGCAATCAGGCTAGGTGAAACATCCAGGCTGCTGAAGCAGGAACTGGAAAATATCCGGGAGCCGGTTGTATCGAACGCGGTGAGTGTAATGGAAGATGCCAAAGCTGCGGTCGAATTACTCAAGGCAGAAAAGAAGCTGAAGGCCATTAACCAGCAAGCAAAAATGAAGCTGGCTGAAGTGGATGAGGCCAGTGCAAAGGTAGAGCCAAAGGCGTTTGTGCTTGAGTATGCGGCTGACCCTGATATAGAAAAGAAAATCGCGGAAGATATCGAAAACGATCTGCGCACTGCGCAAACACGCACATTTTTGACGGAATTTCAGCGGTTAGCCGGTGATAAGCCGGAGGAAACCGTTGGAAAATATATGGGTATCGGTGCTTATAACAGCATTAATTCCCTGGCGCTTGCTGTGGGTGGTGATGCTTTGGTAGATCGCTCAGTGGTAGATGTGCTGGGTATAGCCGGTGCAGCGCAGGTGCTGGCGAGGCGAGTCCATGCCGATCTGAAGGAGGATGTAGATCGGATTGCTGAGGGCATGCAGGAGTTTCACCTTCACCACTACATGACAACCAGCGATCAGGCACTTAATCAAGCACGTGAATTGATGGATGTGGCGCGTGAAATTGAGATAGGTGAGGGTGCAACAGGGGCTGATCTTAATACCGCACAAGAGCTCAATGCCAAGCGCCGGGCTGCGGTGACTGATGCGCAAAAGATCATCGGGCAAGCATTAGGAGAAATGGAGGCCAATGCTGCTCTGGTGATGGCGCTGAAGCAAGGCGCAAAAGATTTGGTGCAGGTACCATTAGGCAATCTATCTGTCGAAAGTGCAATTGTGCGCGCTAGGGCAATCGGATTGCAGCGTGGGGATTATCAAATTGACGATTCTGCAGGGCAAACCTTCCTGACCGTCAATGCAAGCGGTATGGATAGATTAGCCAAGCCGGTTAATCGCGAAGATGTAGAGCAGATTAAACATAATCTCTCGATCATGCGTGGCGATCACGATGAAGATGATTGGCTGCCGTTGGGTGTTGCCAACAGACCAGATTTGGCGATAAATGTTAATCCGGGCATTGCGCCAAGGTTAGCTGACCCATTTCAACCAAGCGAAGACCCGGAACAATCACTGCGAGATTATATCGGTGGACGCACGGCTGATGGCGATACGCCTGCCGATATCCTGGCTGACATTCAATCGCTGGATTTCTTCCGGAAAGCAGGTAGTGATGAAGCGTACAGAGCTGCGCTAGATGCTGTTGCACCATTAAAGGATCAAGATGGAAAAATACAACGAGCTGAATCACTCTCTGACCATTTCGAGCAATATGCAGACCAATTTGTACAATCCAGATACGGTGGATCAAGATCCCCGATCAACCGTCAAAAGTTTGAAATTAACCAAAAATCAGTTGATGCACTCCATCGCGCATTGTCAGAGGCACCGGAGGGTGTGGCGGCATATAAGCAGATAGGCGAGTTGACCCATACTGATCAAAGGACGCTTAGAGAGTATTTCTATCGTCATGTGGCGAAGGAAACCCCGGAATCCAGCATGTTGCGTCAAGACCTGGAGCAATTGGACAAAAACGAGCCGGAAAAAGAGTTTGTCGATATGTTTGGCGACACGGCTACTAACCCGGAATGGTCGGCTTGGCGCAATCAGCGTGATGAGCTTGCGGCGAAGGTTAATGCTGCATCTCTAACCTGGGATAAGTATATTGACACGATGCGTGGGCATGAAAAAGCCTACGAGTCCATTCAGGACATGATTCGTTCGCGCGTGTCCAAAAAGTTTGTTGATGAGCACAATAAACTGAATCCCGATAATCCTTTGAAGATAGGCCGGTCTGTTATCCGTAATAACCTGAATCATCTGGATGCAACAGACCAGGAAACGCGGGAAGCAAGAATGGCAGAACAAAGGCAGTTGATAGACAGTCTGCGTGAGCGCTCTCAAGGCAGATATGCTGCAGGTTCTGTCTCTGACAAACTGGATGCGGTGAGAGAACGTCAGGAAGCGTTTGAACAGTCGCAAATGGATTTCTTTTCTACTGAGGAAATGCCTGCTGAGGAAGCCATTAAAGAATTAAGAAGCGATGAGCGGCATACAGTAGGGCATGAAGCAGAGCGGCAGATTGCCGGGATGATGGGTATTGTCGGCAAAAACTTTAAGCCGGGGCAACCCGTAAAACTCTGGAATCCATCGATGAGCGGGGGCGATAATTACGCGCGTCAGCGGGCTATCAAGCTGATTCAGGCAAACAAGCGCATCGGCTTGCACCTAGGCGCGGGATCCGGAAAAACGCTTGTCGGTCTCGGCGGATTTACCCATCTTCATCAGCAAGGGCTTGTAAAAAGAGGGATTGCGGTAGTTCCAAGCATAGTCCAAGGGCAGTTTTCGGGAGAGGCCATCAGGTATCTTGAGCCGAACAAGTTTAACTGGCACATCGAGCCTGGCGCAAACCGTGCGGAGCGAATCGCGGCATATAAAAATCCTGATAATCATCTTTGTGTTGTAACTCATCAATCGCTTCGTGACGATCTGTTATATCTGGGTTCGCAACGCGCGGGTATTCCGCCAAAAGAAATGTCTGAGCGTGTATCAGTGATGACTCACGCAGAACGCAAAGAGTGGGCGCGTGATCTGATGGAGAAAGAAGGAATCGATTTTCAGTACATGATGATCGATGAAGGTCATAACCTTCTCGACCGTCAAGGGAAGGAAGATTCCGCCATGTCCAACGTGATCGGCTCTTTTTCTGCAAATACTCCTTACTATGTGAGCATGACCGCCGACCCGGTTCGCAATGACGCGTCGGAAATATTCTCCGCGTTGCAGAAGGTCGCACCGGAAAGATATACCGACAGAGCGGAGTTCATGCGCCGCTACGGAACAGATACATTGGCATCAAAGGATGCATTGCGTCGAGAAATGGCAAGATACTTCTATCCTCACAAGATAGAACCAAAAGTCAATATCAAAAGCGATGTGGTGAACGTGCCGCTCAGTGAAGGCCAGAAACACGCTCTGTCTTCATTGGATAAGGATTTGGCGTCTATGCGCATTGCCAGAATGCAAGGCAAGGTGGATATTGAAGCTGCAAAACGGGTGAATCCCGCTATGTTCGATGGCGTTCCCGAAGATCGGCATGAATCGATTGCGAAGTCGTTGCAAAACGCAATTGGGATTGTCCGTGAGTCCGCTACGCAACGAATAATCAATGCTCACCCAGAATCTGCGAAACTGGACGAAGTGGCGAAACAGGTCAAAGCGAGAAGCGGGAAACCAGGAATTATTTTTTCACACAGCCTGGAAGCCGTTGAATCCATCAAGTCGCGGCTGGAAAAGGAAGGGATGCGCGTCGTTACGATATCAGGAGCAGATTCGTCTGCTGAGAAGGATCGTAAGCGCAAGATGTTCAGCCCCGATGGGGGTGAAGAACCGAAAGCCGATATTCTTGTGGCGTCAGATGCTGCAAGCACGGGGCTAAACGCGCAGCGCGGTCAGTACCTGATTCAGTACGACGTGGTGAATACTGCGATGACGCACGCTCAACGCAGAGCGCGTATACACCGGATTGGGCAGAAAAATGATATTGAATTGATTGATTTGGTTGGAGACCATCCTTCTGAGCGCAGAGCAAGAGACCGATTGGCAAAAAAGTATCAGTTGAGGGATTTGACTACGAGCCCGCTGGAAGGACTTGATGATACCGGCCTGGCTTATTTCCTGCGCCAGCGAGAACTAACACAAAATCAAGGAGGGTTGTTTTGAGAGCAATTATTTCTGCCATGCTGCTTGTCAGTTGCGGGGTTTCCCCGGCGTCTGACAGTTTTCTGGAGACACGCTGTTGATTGATGATCTCAAGGATCGCTCAAGGAGACAGCTAGGCGAGTTGGCCGTCATGCAGCATCGCATCAATGAAAGCGAGAAGCTGATACTCAAGCGGGCTGAAACGAGGCTGGATGAAGTCAATGCGCGCATTCAGCAAATACGGTCTTCATCATTGGACCAGTCGCAGGAATATATGAATTTAATCAAAGAGCGTGGTCTACTGCACATGATCATCGCGCAAGCAAAAGCATCTATTCGGATTTAGTTTCACTTGGAATTCTCCAAGTGAGAGAGAACGATTTCTCACTGGCGATTTCGCCAGTGAGCTTTGGTAGCGCACTTTGACCGCCTTCTGGCGGTTTTTTTGTGATCAATCCCTTATCTATCAAGTCGTGATGCAAACATTGCTGCATGAACGACGCGGAGATACTTGCAGCGACACCAGATTACATAAGCATCGGGAGCATGCTCAAGGCAACTCCTGCGATGGAGTCTGGGCAGCGTCTGATTTATCTGGAAGCTAGCAACGAGGCGCTTGACCAGCAGAATGAAGTGGTTCTGCAGAAAGCGCTCAAGGATAGCGCGGACTGGTTTCTGCGCTACGGAAATCTGGATATCGACCATTTCAGTTTGATCGGCAAGCCCAATCCGGCCAAAGGGTATGCAGGCATACCGGATTATCAGAACTACGAGATTGGTAGACCGCTTGATGTCCGCTTTGATGGTGCCAAGACATTTGTTAAAGGCGAGATTTATTCTGGTCAAGGTGCTGCTGCTGAACAGGCCAATCAATTCTGGGAAAGCTTGACTGAAATACAGCCTCCAGCCAGATGGTATCCATCCGTAGGTGGAAGCATCATGGAAAAAGCTGTTGAGCTGGATGCCAATACACAAGCGCGCAAAACTGTTATCAGAAAAGTGCGCTGGTCTAATATCGGTTTTAGCAAAACGCCAGTCAATCCAGCGGTTCCCACAGTGGCCACCGTTCCCATAGGTGTGCTCGTCAAGAGCTGGGGGGCATCCGGTCTTGATATCGCCAAGGCATTGGAAGCAGGTTACGGCACGGATTCCGCTCAATTGTCGGGCGGCGCGGCATTGCGCAAGCAATCCCTGCATGGCAATCCCATTGGATATTTTGAATTACGCAATCGCTTATCGGAGGCTTTGCATAAAGGCAGTCTCGGTAAGAACCCAGGCATACGTGACCTGATTGCGCATTGCACGCAGAAGTTCGGGTTGTCTCGGGACGAGGCCGCCGAATGTGTTGAGCGCTTCATGCGCGATTTAAAACGTGGGTTGAAAAATCGCCAGGCAATCAGGTCGGGCGGGTAATAAACGGAGATATGGAGAAAATTATGAGCTTTGAAAAACTGTTAGACGAACTCGAAACCATGAGCAAGGCCATGCCATCCGACGACACTGGCGAGGATGATAAAAAGATCCAAGCTGCGGCGGCTGAAGGTGGTGAAGGCGATGTGAGTGATGAGAATGAAAATGTCGATGGAAATGAAGAAGAAAGCGACGACGATCCAAGTGACGATGAAGTGGAAGTTGGAGATGAAAACATGACCAAATCATTTCAATTCACCCTTGATAGCGGAGAAATCATTGAAGCGCAAGACGGAACCAAGCTGGTTAAGTCGTTGATGAATCGTATCGAGAAGAATGAAGGAACGTTGACTAAAGCGCTTGGCACTGCGGTCACGCTCATCAAATCACAGGGAGACATGATTAAGTCTCTACAGGAAAAGATCGGCCAATTGTCCGGTCAGGGGCGCGGACGCAAGGCGGTTGTTAGCGTCGTGGAGAAGCAGCCTACTGCTCTGGTCAAGTCTGCTCAGGAAGAAGGCATGTCTTCAAATGAATTCATGACAAAGGCGTTGAGTGCGCAAGCTTCCGGAAAAATAACCGGCAATGACGTGGCTCGCGCGGAAGCGTATCTGAACAAGGGCATGCCGATTCCGTCGGACATCGTTAGCAGAGTAATCAGCTAAGTTCCCGTATCGTTATCATTAGTCACTAAGTTAAGGAAAATTATAATGAATCCACAAGTAATCCAATCTTTGACCGGCAATGCATCAGGTACTGGTCAGATGTCGTTGGGGGATGTTCAAGATTTGCAGAAGGCGCTTGAAGCGGGTTACGGTACTGATGTTGCGCAGCTGACTGGTGGCGGTGCGCTGCGTATTCAGTCGCTCGAAAAAACCATGCTGTCCACTATCCAGGAGAATAAGCATTTTGCTTTATTCAACGAGCTGCAAAAAACCAATGCAACGGCTACGGTAGATGAATGGACTGAGCAATCAGGCGTTGGCGGTAGATTAGGCGGATCGACTAATACTGAGACGGGCAATATCCGTGCGGCGCAAGGTCAGTACAATCGTCGTACTGGCATGGTCAAGTACCTGATGACTCGCAGGGAAGTATCGTTCGTACAAACGTTGCAAAATGCGATTGCGGATGCCGAGGCAGTTGAAGCTCAGAATGGCGCATTGCAGTTGCTGACGGATGCCGAATACCTGTGCTTTGAGGGCGATTCCACGGTTGTTCCTACCGAGTATGACGGATTGCGCGCATTGCTGTTGGATGGTGTTGATGCTGGCCAGGTGTCTGCGGATAACATCTTGGACGCAGAGGGTCAGTCCCTGGCATCTATTGATCTGATCAGCAAAGGCGCTGCGCAAATCGCCGGATATGGCAACTTTGGCACGCCAACACATCTTTTCATGAGCCAGCTTACTCAATCCGATTTTGATATTGGACTTGATCCGGCATGGCGCGTACCGTTAAACGATGTGCCTGGAGGCGGTATCAGCCTGGGCTCTCCCGTGGTCGGTATTCGCACCAGTTGGGGTAACATCAAAACAGTTAATGACGTATTCATCCGCGATGAGCGCCAACAAATGCCGCATGAAGCATCCAATGCCGCTGACGCTTCCGCAATGAATGCGATCAAACCGGCTTCTGTCGCAGGAGTCGCCACAAGTGATGCTAGCTCAAAGTTTGGCGCTGCGCATGATGGCAATTATTACTACTTTGTTACCGGCGTTAATGCTGCAGGTGAATCAACCGGCAAGGCATCTGCTCAGGTCGCTGTTGCGGTTGGCGATAAAGTCACGCTGACTATTACCGCGTCAGTTGGCGGAGAGGAGACCGGATATGTGATCTACCGCAGTCGCCTGAATGGAACAGCCAACGCAAATGATGTGCGTCAGATGGCGCGAGTAGCAAAATCAGGTGCTACCACAACCTACGTCGATCTGAACCGTGAAATCCCCGGATCGACCAATGCCTATATTCTCAATATGGCTCCAGGCGCGATGGCAATCACCTGGAGACAGTTACTTCCTATGCTGAAATTCCCGCTCTATCCTACTGTTAGCGCAGTAGTTCCTTGGGCGCAGTTGTTGTTCGGCTATCTTCGTATCGGGAAACGCCGTCATCATGTTCTGATCAAGAATATCGTGAGCAACGGCGCGCTGTGGAAGCCATTCGCATAAAGCTTTAACCAGATAGCGCGGCAGGAGGCTTTATGGCTTCCTGTTGTGCTGCTGTATAGGAGACAGAGAAATGGTTAAACGATTACTTTGCACCTTGCCTAATGCGTCAAACGATATTAACGGGATCGAATTCGAGCCTTATGAGTTAGGCGGTATGGTGTCGGTCAAGCAAGCGGATGATCTGGGTGAGGTAGTAATCCGT
Source organism: Nitrosomonas sp. Nm58 (assembly GCF_900107335.1). Taxonomy (NCBI): domain Bacteria; kingdom Pseudomonadati; phylum Pseudomonadota; class Betaproteobacteria; order Nitrosomonadales; family Nitrosomonadaceae; genus Nitrosomonas; species Nitrosomonas sp. Nm58. The sequence goes on from NZ_FNPQ01000008.1 coordinate 59,647, forward strand.
AAATTTCTTAAGATCGGCGGATATAAGCTGATTGATGTAGATGCTAAATCAACTGGCAATGAGTCTGTTAATCAGCCTATTGTAGAAGATGGCGGTGTCAAGGGGGCAGGGCTTTCATTAAGTCAATCCGGCCTGGCTGGCAAGCACAAGAAGATAATCCGGTCAAAAGATAAGGAAAATACAAATGAATGAATCTCAAGAGAAAAGAATTCTGAACAATGTGTCACCAGGAACTAAAAAAGTTGGTTTGGGTGAACGCCTGATTGCGCTTGAAAAGACGGTTGCCGTATTGCCAAGACAGGCTGTTGCTGTTGATGATGCTGCGGGAGCAAATCCAACAAAAGCTGAATTCGATGCATTGCTGGACGCGCTCAGAGCATCGGGCGTTATAGCTGAATAGCCATGAGATCATTGGATAGAGACACAGGGGCCTCGGAATCTCAGCGCGGAACCGATGGTGCGCAGCACGTATATCCGGTGGCGCGTGTCCTGTCATCGCAATCTGTTGCGGCTGGCGCGTCGTCAGCGCAGTCTGCCGCTATTAGTGAGCGGACGGTGCGGCTGTGTTCCACGGGCCGTATTCTCTGGTCATTGACGACGGCGATTTTTACCAATTCATCCAGACGCAAGGTCTTCAGTTGATTTTGTGATTTGTCGTAGGAGGTTAAATTGAGTTCTCTATTTCCAGATTTAACTGCGACAACAGCATTATTGAGGCAAGATCAATTAATGCTGGCTTCAAAATATGCTTTGCCCAATTCATCCAGCCTGTCGGATGACTACCTGAATTCAAAGTTGATAGCTGCTGAAGCTGATGCATCTAGGCAATTGAGAATCTATTTTGAACCAACAGTCATGATTCCTGACGATGTGCTTCAAGATGAGATTGATGCATTGGAGGCAGCCAACACGAAATATGCTCAGGAAGCAGCGTATGACTACGATTCACATTTTTTCACGGGAGAACGATGGGGATATATTGTCACGAAAGAGAAACCGATCATCTCAGTGCAATCTATCAAGTTTGCCTATCCTGCTCCAACCAATCAGGTGTTTGAAATTCCGCAATCGTGGATCAGGCTGGATAAAAAGTTTGGTCATATCCGGCTGGTTCCTGCTGCTCAATCCTTCTCTGCGCCATTGTCCGCGTTCATCATGCAGGCATTAGGTGGTGGCAGAACGGTGCCCTTCATGATTCATGTGCGCTACACAGCAGGGTTGAGTAACCCTAACCAGGATTACCCGGATTTAGTTGATTTGGTCAAGAAAATGGCTATCTTGAGGATAATGCAGGATGCTTTCCTGCCGCAATCAGGATCGATCTCTTCAGATGGTCTCAGTCAGTCTATGAGCGTAGATTTGCAGAAATGGCATGATGGGATCGAGGATAAGCTGGATGCGCTAAGAGATGCTATTCACGGCCCACGCATTGCATTTCTGGGGCATGTTTAATCATGGAGTTCAGCGTTGACTGGTTCAATGATCACTTGGCTGGGATGGGGCAAGATTTCTTGTGGCGCAAAGCATCCATGTGTCCGTGCGTCAATCCGCATAGTGGCGCAGCCAAGCCCAATTGCCCGATATGCGGCGGGAAGGGTAGAAGCTGGACTAATCCGGTTTCTGTTAAGGCTGGCATGGCAAGTGAGCGTGTTCTGCGTCAATGGGCGCAGTTTGGAAGGTATGAGGCAGGCGATGCAGTATTGAGCGTACCTGAAAGCTCATTACTCTATGAAGCAGGGCAATTTGACCGAGTGACCATGCTGAATGCGACCGACCAATTCTCTTTAGTGTTAGTGCGTGGACAAAACGACAGAATAAGCTTCCCTGTGCAGAATATCGACCAGATATATTGGATCGTCTCAGGCAATACCATTGTTGAAGGTGGCATTCCTTCGGTAGCGAGCAATGGGCAGTTATCCTGGACTTCTGGTGCGCCTCCTGCCGGCACTCATTACAGCATATCTGGTACCAGGTACTCAGAATATTTTGCCTGGGATGAGGTGCCCGGTGACAGAAATCATCACTATGGCTCAAGACTTCCCAGAAAGCTGGTAGTGAGGCGATTTGATTTGTTTGGGCGGTAATTGTGAATCCTATTATATTGACTAAGGATGCCTGTTTTGCCCAAGTGTGCGGTAAAAAAGCATACCTCAATGTCTAAAGCGGGTTTAAGCCTAAGTTTGTCACGCATTTGGCCCAACCGAGGTTTATTCATCAGATTTTTGTGGATCTAACGATGTTTGTTATGATGAAAACTAAATTGACGCATTCCCATAAAACATGGGTAGATAACATGCGGTTTGCTGTGTTATTCCATTTCCAAATCAAAAGTTAATTATTAATGTGTCAAGTAATTGAAGTTGCAACAATAAAAAATTAAATAAATACACTTTAGATTTAAAAATGGAATTAAATTTCATTTTTGACGTCATACCCAGAAGGAGCGGTGTCTTGACGCAGGTGTATCAATAGATAGGAGGATTGCAATGAGTGAGGACAACTCCAAAAAGGATGCGGTGAAGAATGAGAACGGTTCTGGTAAGGACACCATTAAGAAGGTCGGCGCCGAGAAAGGCGCAGCTGTAGGCGGAGCGGTCGCCGGGGCCGTTACTGGGGCTGCTGCAAGTGCAGTGGCTGCCGCTGCCGCGGGTACAACCACTTCGCTCACAGTGGGAGCTGGATTCGCGCCGTTTGTTTCAGCTCTTGGGGCGGCAAAATTGGCTTCCTTGCCTGGCATTGTTTTATTTCTTGCGAACCCCGTTGGGGGGGCGATCGCCACAGGAGCGCTCGCTGTTGGCGGGGCCGTTGTTGGTTACAAGATCGCGAAGGCCATTGCGAAGAAGCTCTAACATTGCAGGGTGCGCGTCACGCTGGTGATCTAGCGGCCACGAGTTGTGGCCTAACTTCCGCTTCAACGCGTACCCACGGCAAGCGGCGCTTCGCTTACTTGTTGCGGGTCGGTTAAGCGGAGCGTTATAAAGTTTCCGTATATCTTCCATACTCTTGGCATTAATGACAACAAAATTGCTACCTTTATTAGGTTTATCCACTGTATATCATCACAAATGGATCGATATACAGTTCTGGAGATCATGACAGCGCTAACTGTCTCATATTATTTAGCCAAATTAACGGAAATTTATTGAAAGAAATTGACTGGCTGGTTTTGGTCGAGGCTGTGTAAAAACGCTAGAACTGAAAAAACCAGTGGTTTGATCATGCTAAATATTGAATAAAATACTGAGCAATGTGGAGTCAATCATTGAGTATTGACTCATTTCTGACCGCTCAGTGGGACAATTCTAATATTTGTTAGGTTTGGTAATGCATTTTGACGCAGCCTCGGTCGAATTTAGTCAATCAATGCCAGATTAAATGAAAACTAATTTTTGAAGCTGTTAACTCAAGTCTGAGCTACTACATATACATATAAAGTGCCTTTGCTTTTATTTCTTAGGTAGACAAGATAAAGAAATGTCCATTAATTTTTTTACTTAGCCATTCTAATAGCTTCCTGAAAAGCTTTTTCCGCTCTTGGCTGCATGGCTTCTGCTACGGCCTTGGCAAGAAATAAACCGGGTTTGGCAGGCACTATCCAGCCATTACTTTTCTCCGACATAACGCGGAATGTCAAATAAGTGCTGCGTTTTGCTCCGCCTGCGCTGGTGTCGAAGCGACGCATGCCAGCGAATCGATTTGGAATAGAGTCTCCCGATAAACTCCCTCCCCATTTGTAAATATTCTGGTTGACCGTCAATCGTTTCCTTGACTGAATATCGTATGCGCCGGTGCCTGATAGACGTTGCGTTTGCCCAGTCACCATGGACGAGGACAGCGTTTTAGCCATATCATAGATTTCATCCGGCATAGCCTGTCCGGTAGCATTCGCGCCTGGCGTGTTGTGCTGGAAGGGGATGATCAGAAATCGGCTCCCTTTTTGCGATGTGCGCACCTTCAGGCTGGTATTGAGCATTCGCTTAAGGTCCTTGGGTTGGCGGCCTTGCTCGATCTCTTCCGCGTATTTGTAATCAGCCCACACTAAAGCTTCAAATTCATTGATCATCTGCCACTGGATCGTTGCCTTATAAGCATCCTTCTCGCCCCGCCAGAGTCGCGCTCGTTCCACCGATTCAAGCCAGTCAATCCTTGTTTGCTGTGCGACGGCTCGCACGGCCTGATTGAGTAATGGGAATATCTCTGCAGTAATAATGCTTCTGCTAGCAGCTATCACATCTGACAAATCCACACTGATTCTGAACTCGGCCATGGCTGGGACTCCTTGATGCCGAAATTTTATATTCACGACAGTAAAAAATCATTTATCCACAATTTCCGTGGATAAGGTTGTGGGTAAGTGCACTATGTTGAGTGACAGTAATGTTTATTTGGTAAGCATCAATTTAAAGCGCTTGCGTGTTAATACCTCATTCGTTTTCGTGTCGTGATGCAATGATTGCGACATCATGATCAGATTCATTCAGCCTATCGCATCCGGAAACGCAATCCGACTTCTGCTTAACCCTCCTTCTGGAGCTGCCAAGTGGCGTGTGTTGCGCAAAGAATCGGATAATTTTTCAGGAGCCAATGATCCTAACGCCTTCCTAGTTTATGAAGGAGATGAAGGCACAGTCGTAGATCATCAGCTTCTGGTAAACGATCAGCTCTATTACTACAAGGTTTACTACTGGGTTGATGGCGCTTGGCTGGAGAGTGTTACTGCGTCAGGCATGCCGCATGCTTTTTATGAAGATGCGAGCACGGATGTGCTGGGCTTGCTTCGTGACCGACTGGATTACGGCTTTCGTGTAGAAGTCGAGCGGGGAGGCATTGTGCATGACTATAACGCAGTTCCTATTTTGACTGCTCCTCCTGTATTCGAGGATACGCGCTGGCCGTGCGTGACCGTTCACCTTGAGTCTGAATCCCCTGTTGAACGCGGTCTTGGCGAGATACTGCTGCCGGATTTCTACGATGAGGATGAAGGTGTCTGGGTGGCTCACGAAGGCTGGTTGGCAAGCGTTCAACTCCAGATTGTTACCTGGTCGCTGAATCCAGATGAGCGTATCGAAATGCGCAAGGCAGTCCGGCGGATTATTCAAGCCAATCTGTCACTGTTTGATCATGAGGGCATGATCAAAATAGAAACCAACCAGCGTGATGTGGAGGACTTCACTTCATATCAGGCGCCTGTCTATCAAAGCATGTGCAGTTTCTCTTGCATCGCTCCTGCACAAATCAAAATGGATGATCCCAGCATTATTCGTCAGGTTAATTCAACCATTGTATTCACGGAGTAAAACATTATGGCAAAGGAAAAAACAACCGCCGAAACGGTTCAAGAAAAGCCAGCTGATGCAGTCACGCTGGACGAGTTCTGCACTCGTTTATCCGGTACAGATAAGCGTGTGGAGATGATTGGCGCTTTTAATCATGTCGAGAAGAAAGCGGGTCGCGTCAAAGATACCGAAGAGAGCTTTCGCTCACGGTTCGATGCTTTTATTAACCAACCAGCGTAAGAGGTAAAACATGGCTGTATTTTTTAATGGCAGATTATGGGTGTCACCCGCCACCATGTCGGTGGTGGACGATACCGCGATGGCCAACAAGAACTTAAGCGTAGGCAATGTGGTTGCGCTCATTGGTCGCGCTGGCGGCGGCGAACCGAACAAAGCTTTGCGCTTCGGCAATCCATCGCAAGCAATCAAAACGTTGCGCAATGGCGATCTGTTGACGGCTGTCTTAAAAGCGTTCGACCCATCCTCGCAAACAGGCGGTCCTGCTGAAGTGGTGGTGGTGCGCGTCAATCCTGCGCTGCAATCATCGCTCGTGCTAAAGGACGGTTCTGCCAATAATGTAATCACGCTGAAGTCAACCGACTATGGCATTCACGCGAATCAAATCAAGGTCAAGGTTGAGGCAGGCTCCGTGTCCGGCAAAAAGGTTACAACAGCTTACGGTCTTGCGTATTACACAAAAGATAACGTGGCGCGTAACGCATTCAGCATTGCTTACGGCGGTGCAGGCGCAGCTACCATCAGCGTTACCAATTCAACCGTTACCCTGAAAGTGGACGCGGCTGCTGTCGCTACTATCGCTCTTGCCGATTATCCGACCGTGCAACAACTGGTTGACCGCATTAATGTCGTTTCAGGATTCACGGCTGATGTGCTTGATGGTAATGGCAATCAGGAGGCATTAAACGGACTGGATAGCCTGACCGATCAAGGGATTAGTGCCACACCTTACACGGTGACAGCCAATCTGCAGGCAGTAGTTGACTGGATCAATTCTACTTCTGAGGGATTCGTCACGGCTACACGTGAGGCTAATGCAGGGGTGGTACCAGCCAACATCGGCTATACCTATCTGACAGGTGGTTCCGATGGCGTAGTCACCAATACTGAATGGCAGAACGCGTTCACAACACTGCAAACGGTCGATGTGCAATGGGTGGTGCCTATTTCCGGCGATTCCAGCATCCATGCCATGGCGGATACGCATGTTGCTTTCATGAGCAATGTCGGCAGGATGGAGCGTCGGGCAATTGTGGGCACGGTATCAGGCACTACGGATGCAGCGGCGATTGATGCAGCCAAAGCGATTAATTCTGACCGTACATCTTTGGTTCATCTTGGTTTCTACGATTACGATGCCGCAGGCAAGCTCGTGTTGGTGGAACCGTATATCTTGGCGGCATTGTTGGCTGGTGCCTTCTCGGGCGTTAATCCTGGCACGGCATTGACCAACAAGACCATCAAGATACGCGGCTTGGAGCGCGATCTGCGTAATCCTACCGATACCGATCAGCTCATCAATGGTGGCGTGTTGTGCGTGGAAAACACTAATAGCGGCTTCAAGGTGGTCAAATCCATCTCTACCTGGTTGGTGAATGATAACTATAACCGCGTCGAGGTATCAACGGGCGTAGCAGCTGATTTTGTGGCTCGTAACGTGCGGCAGGCGCTGGATGTGTTGCGCGGAGAGCGGGGTAACCCAATTACGCTGTCACGTGCTATCTCCATTGCCGAGTCGACCTTGCGTGAATTGGCCAGGCCGGAACCGCAGGGCGTTGGCGTTATCGTGGGTGATGCAGCTAATCCGGCCTATAAAAATATTGTAGCTTCACTGGAAGGAGACGTGTTGAGGGTCGAATTTCAGGTAAGTCCAGTGATTCCAGTGAACTACATTCCGGTGACAATCTTTGCTGTGCCGTATTCCGGTACGGCGACTGCGGCTTAACGGGAGCTATTGAAACATGAGAACAAATCTTAAAACACGTTCAGGCAACCGGATCGTGGCGATGTTTGACGGAAAACAGATTGGCGCGGTGCAGTCCGTGCGCATGAATGACGATTATTCGCCTGAGCCGATGAGCGGTATTGGTGATATTCACGTCCACGAGTACGTGCCAACTATGGCTCGTCATAACCTGCAAGTACAAACCATGGTGCTGAACAAAGGATCGATGCGGGAAGCAGGAATCACCATGGAAAACGGGGACGGCGTGCTGCAAGGTCTGGTGTTCGATATCGAGGTTTACAGCAAGGATGACGGCACGTTGCTGCGTAAGTACATCGGATGTTCCTATGCGAGCGGCGATCTGGAAATATCGAAGCACGCTATCGTCATGGCGTCAGGGCAGTTTATGGCGTTGGATGTGGTTGGCACGATAGTTTAAGTTTGGATTCTCACTTGGTAAGCCCCGGGTGAGAGTTTCCCCCGCACCTGCGGGGATAGACCCAAAAAGGACACGAAATGCAATCAGCAACAGAGCAAAATACCGGCAGAAAATTGCTTGCAACCGATTTTTATGTGGATGTGAAAGACATTGGGCGATTCCGTCTTGCGAAACGCACCATGCGCGATGAATTCCAGATTGGCGCGGAGTATTCGAGGTTGACGGAAGGAGTAGATACGCCTACGCCATGGCTCGCGCAAATGGCGACTATGGTAGCGAATCTGAAAGTGCTCGCAGTAACCGTGCCGGAAGATTGGAACATCGATGAGATGGACCCGCTGGACGACGAATCGTACAGTCGTATTTTCCGCGTTTATGAAGCGCTGCGCGCTAGGGAGGATTCCTTTCGTAGCGGAGTCGGCAAATCAAGCAAAAAAACGGGGCAAGGAGCTGGCGAAGACCTTGCAGTTCTGGTTCAGGAGGAAATACCAACTTACACCGAATGATCCGAAATTCCTTGATCTAACGATTGAGGATATCGAGACGGATTATTGGGCGCATTACTACTACGAAAATGCCACGGCGGATGAAGTCGAAGATGAAGATTTCGACCTGGATGACATTCTTCAGAAAATGGAAAACGACGATTGGGAAGAGTTGTAGATGGCTGATGTAAGAATACCAATTAGCGCTGATTTCAATAGCGGTGATCTGGATAAGGTGGTTCAGCAGTTCTCTAGCCAGATGAACCGGTTGGCCAAGTCAATTGCTGAAGCCAATAATACTAAATTCAATCCTATTGACGATGCGACGGCCGATGATATCAAGAAAGTCATTCATCAGTTTGATGCTCTAAAACGGCTATCTGAAAGCTTCAATAAGCGTCTAAAAGATACCGGACAATCCAATGCCGGTCTGTTCGATATCGATTTTCATAGGCTGTATGAGAACCAGCGTGCGGGTGCCAGGAAGGCGCTTGACGTTCTTCAGTATGTTACGGCTGGTACGACGTTCGCGTCACGCATGCCGGGGACCACTACCGGCAATCAAGGCGGCTCGCAATTGCCTGTGCCAACAAATGGAACTCCCGCGACAGCAGACTGGAAGCACTGGGGAGGTAACGTATTCAATTCCGCTATAGGCGCTGCCGGGCCTGGCGGGCAAGTGATCAGCAATGCTGTCAGCGCTGGCATGTCCGGCGGTTTAAAAGCTGGATTGTTCGGTTTGGCGGGCGGATTTGCTGCGCTGGGTGTCGGCAAGCTGATCTCGTCGGCAAGAGAGAAAATAGGTGACGCGCAACAAGAAGCCATTGGTTATGATCGCCTGAAACGCTCTCTGGGTGATATCAATGTCGGATTCGATGAGCTCAAAAGCTCGTTAAGATTCTCTGCTGGTGAAATTTGGGAAACATTCGGCAAAACTCAGGAGCTGGCCATAGAGTTTGCGAAGATTTCAGGATTGAGCCGCGATCAGTCCAAGAACCTGGCGAAAGAAGTGGCCTTCGGCGGCGGCTTCTCATGGTCGCTCGGCCTGGATACCAAGCAGGGAAATCAGTTCTTCGCGCAGATGCGCCAATTCAAGGTCACCAACAACGAATCGGACACCAGGCGGCTTGGGCTCATGATCGGGGAGGGGATCGCCAGAAGTGGCGCGTTCTCGAAAGCCGATGAGTTGATGCAGGCAATAGCCGGTTATACCGCGAACCAGGCGCGCATGAGTTTGACCGTGCCTAACGTGGCAGGTTATGCGGGAATGTTGTCCAGTATGGTTGGTTCAGGCATACCTGGACTCGATCCACAGGGAGCAGCAGCGATACTTGGCCGTGCCAATTCGGCCATCATGCAGGGGGGGGGAGCGGGAGAGGCCGGGCAGAATTTCTTGCACTCAATTCTGGGGCGCCTCGGGCTCAATCCAATTGAGTCAACTTTATTCCAGGAGGGAGGGCTGCTTTCCACGGGGGCGAGCACGTTCGGCGGGAAGCTTTTCACGGACTGGGCGAAGATGCGAGGCGTGGCAGCTCATGGAATAGCGGGAAATTCCAGCGATACCCTGTTTTCCCATGTAATGGGTGGGCTTGGCAACAATTATAGCAATCCATGGCTGCGGCTGAACGCTATGTCGCGTATGTTTGGCGTGAATCATTCCCAGGCCATGGCGCTGGATGTACTGCATCAGCAAGACCCTAAGATGCTGGGAGGAATGGAAAAACATCTGGCCGGTCTGGACGTGGACTTATCCAGTCTCTCCAGTACTGGAATCATGTCTACGGCGAGCATATTCACCGGCGACAGAAAAACACTGGATAGCGCGGCAAGAAGCCTGCTGAACAGAACGGACAAAGGCAAGCTCAACGAGCAGGAAAGGGAAGGTCTGATTAAGGCGCAAACGGGAAATGATGAGGGTGCTTTTAGAAACGTATTAATGAAGCTCACTGCCACGCGCGAAATGCAACAGACGGAAGGCAGTAAGACGCAAGAACTGCTGTCTGAAACAAATCGCGTGCTGCAAGATATGGCGTCGAGGCTTATTCCTGCAATCGACACAATGAAAGATGGGATTCTCCATCTGGCAAGATTGGCTGGATTTAAGCCTGGGGATCCTTATAAACCTAAGAAAGATTATGGCAGCGATGTTTACGAAAAGTTAGGTGAAGCAGGAAAGGCGTTGGATGAGATTAACGGCATTGGTTCCACATCCACGCCTGCTACAGCCGGTCGTCTGCCTGATGCAGTAACTCCAGCCCCCAGTCCGGCAACGAGTGGTAGTGAAGTCAATATGGGCCATGATGTAAAGCAAAGGATGGAGGAGGTGCTTGCTTCATTGCCACCGGGTCTTGCGCAAAGAATTCGCAACAATCCGGCTTTTCAAAAGCAGGTGGCTATGGAATCTGGATGGCGGCATTTAGGTAAAGACGGAAAGTTGCTTAGGTCAAAAGCTGGCGCCCTTGGAATAACACAAGTTATGCCGAAAACTGGAAGAGATCCAGGTGGTAACATTATTCCTTTACGAGATGATTCTATTGAAGAGTATCTCAGGTTCGGCCTTGATTATGATGATTGGCTGCACAAAGAATTTGGCGGGGATACTGAAAAAGCACTTGCAGCATATAACTGGGGCATTGGGAATGTAAAGAAATTTGGAGATGGATATAAAAATATTCCAGAAACAAATGGCTATGTCAATTCCATTATGAAGGGACTGCCAGAAGGCACCCAGAAATGGGCCGGTGGTCAGAATGAGCAGAGGATAGCGGTTGACGGTAAATTCACGCTTGATAATTCAAATGGAACTCCGGCAGCACCCCCGGTCAACATAACTAAAATTGTGCGTCAACCAAGCCCCCATGGAATGCAGGGGGGATTCAGGTGAGCAGAACTATTGACACGTATAATCCGCAGCTCAAAGTCGTTCTACATAAAACAGTCGGGCGCGGGACTGTGGATGGCAATGAAGCGGTATCCACAAGATTCTCGAATTCGGATACCCAGATTGATCTGTCACCTGTTCTTGGGGACGGCTCATCCGTACTGACTTCAAAATCAGTCAGGGATCCTGCTGGCGGTTTTACTGTTACGTTAATAGATCGTCAATACGAAAAAATGGGATCGTTTGAATCCCTGTATGGCCTGATCGAGCCAATGGATGTGATTGAAATCAGGATGAAGCATGAGCACGACGACACGACCAAGATACCAATCGTCATGCGGGGGTTCATCAGCGAGATACGGCGCACGGAATCCATGGGAGCGGATGGTAAGCCACAGCGGAATGTTGTATTGGTAGGGCAGGATTACGGCAAAATCTGGCAAATGCTGCAAATTCTATTTCTGCCTGGCTATGTAATCGGGCAGAATTTGATCACGAATTTCAAGCTATTCGAACGATACAAGATGGGGTTTGAAACCAATTACCCATCCGATAAATTCATTCGGGACGTATTTGAAAAAATAATCAATCCGTATCTAAAGGGATTGATGCCTGAAGGCTCTTCAAACCCCGCGGAATTCAAACTTGACAGGATTGTAGATGATGGCAGCCGTACCAGTATATCGGGAACGCAGAATCAGGAGGGAACGCTTTATAACTTGATGCGTATGTATACCGATGTGGGAATCTGGAACGAGCTGTTTATTCAAGATGAAGAAGACGGTGTGCATGTCGTGTTTCGTCCGACACCCGCATTGAAGGTGGATGGAAAAACGAAAATTCAAGAAAGAGCACCCGATCCTGAAATTATTGATGTGCCGATTGATCGCATCATCAATATGACCGTCTCCCGCTCGGACGCAGATATAGCCAATTTTTATTGGGTAAGAAGTCCACGGTTTGATTTGAACAGCGATCTGTACCGGCAATTGTTCGCCGTCCACGCATCATCCGACAAAGATACGGTATTGCTAACCAATCATCCGAACACGAATGAAGGGCTGTACGGTCTTCGTGCTATGTACGGAGAGACGCAGACCGGGCCGAATGACGCCTATACATCAGGTTTGAAGGAAGCGGAGGAAGATAAAAGACGCGACAAGGTAGTTGACTGGGTTAAACACAGAAGAGTTGCCATGGTTGAACAAAACAAGGATAACGTGGTGCTGGAGCGTGGCAGCCTTCGCATGTTTGGTAATGAGCGCATCCGAGCCGGAATGTATATCAACTTGAAAAGAGGTGCGTTCAACGCGCTGTATTACGTCACGCAAGTCGATCATTCCTTTGTCCCCTACAACGGTTTCGTGTCCACACTTACGCTTGAGCGAGGTCTTGGTTTTGTCGAGCGGGTAAAAATGGAGTCGGGCAAACAATCCCCCTGGATAGCTGAGAGAACGCGATAATGTTGAGATTGGGACGTGTGGTAGCGATTCACCCGGAAGACAATTCGGTAGATATCGTCATGACCGACGACGGTGCTCGCCTAGCTGGAGTGCAGGTGCTTGCTTCTTCCGCCAGCACGCGCAGCGGACTTGTTGACTTGCCCGTGCCTGCACAACCGGATGAGGGCGACGCAAAATGGGATATCACGAAGGTCACGGAGAGCGACGTGATTGCAGCTGTGGCCTATTTTGATGCAATGAGAATGCCTGTGGTCGTAGGCTTTCTCTATCCACAAATCAATCAGATGCTGTTTGCGGAAGAGGGCAGAAAGTTAGATCGTCACCATTCTGATGTGTATAGCGCGATAGATAAGGATGGCAATGTTGAATGGTTCCACCCGAGCGGAACTTATGTTCGCATGGCCGTTTCACCCGAGCATGAAGACCTGGACGGCAAGGACTTCGATAAAAAATGGAAGACTGATCGCAATACTGATAAGCGGGTTTCATTCAGGCTAGCGATTAAAAACAGCGGCGGCACGAAGGCAACAATCACCATTGATCCCGATGGAAATGTCTCGCTGGTACACGCTGGCAATCTCAATATTGAAACAAGTGGAAATGCTGCTCACACAGCGCAAACTATCGTCATGAACGCTGATACATTGATGATAAATGCAAATGTAGCAATTAACGGCGACAGCATGACTCACAACGGGGTGGATATAGGTAGATCGCACCGTCATTCCGGTGTCGAGGCTGGACCAGACAATACCGGGGCACCGATCTCCTAGAAATCCAGGTTCTGCCACTTTAATTTTGTCTTTTATAACCCTACCGGATTTCCTTTACGTTCAATTCCAGTTCAAAACCACAAGCATGGGCATAATTCTGGATCGTATTCCAACTTGGGTTGGTATTACCTCGCTCTAACCGACTTACATTGCTTTTCTGCGTTCCCATTCTCATGGCAATTTCTTCCTGGGTAAGCTTAGCTCTATTTCTCATGGAGATTAAAGCGTCTGCCAACTGGAATTCTGCATCAAGTTTATCGTATTCTGATTTCACGGCAGGATTCGATAATGCTTTTTGTTTTAATTGATGAAGATTCATTTTCTTTCGACCTCTCTTTGACGATTTCTTGCTAGATCAATCTCTTTCTTCGGGGTTTTCTGACTCTTCTTTACGAATGCGTGGAGAACAATGACCCGTTTTCCTTTGAGATAACAGAATAAACCTCGACCAATACCTTCCTCTGCTTTTGCACGAATTTCAAAAAGACCGTCACCCATAGGTTCTGTATGTGGCGATCCCAGGTTAGCTCCATGCTTTTCTATAAGTTCCAGAAGACGGATCATTCTGGCCTGAATCTTGGGTGGCATACCTATAATCTGGTCAGTTACTCCAGCATAGAATTCAACCTTCCAATTCATTTTGCGTCCTTATGAATGTTATCATAAATGATAACAATGGTTCTCATGCCTGTCTACTCCCCAAGCTTCTTCGTTTAGCATAGTCCACCATGTCGTGATGCTAATTTACCTTCATGCTCACGATCCAAACACAGCCTCCAAAATCACAGAAAGCAGGGGACAGGCCGATCTCGTTTGTTTTAATGACCGGTGGCCCTGATCCTGTAATCAATGAATACAAATTCATTATCCGTCCTGAAGAGCTAACACGGGTTGATCCTTCGCGCGTAACGGTTCATCAGACACTTGGCGGAGAATCGCTGGGCTGGGCGGATAGCTTTGGCAAGGGATTGCCTACCATCAACATATCCGGCAATACCGGATGGCGTATTAAGTACGATTCTGGTGACGGACTGGATCGGATGATTAGGTTGAAAGAGCATATTGATGCTTGGCATGGAATCAGACAGATACGGATCAATGAGGGCAGGAATCCTGACGATACGAGGTTGTTATTCGTTGACACCCTAGATCAGTTTGCGGTTCATGTCGTACCGATTCAATTTGTATTGCGGCGCAGCAAATCAAGACCACTGCTCGCACAGTTCAATATCTCGATGGCGGTAATCAGTCCGGATATCGATTCGTCGCCTTTTCTGCCCGCACCTGCTCAGCCCAACATGCCTTCCGTCATAGCCGGTCTGCTCGGGGCGATTGGGCGCATTACTAAACTCCTGAATGATGCAGCGAAGTGGATAGATAAGAATATTCTCGGCCCGGTTAAAGAGTTTGCGGAAATGACGCGCAAGATTATGAATGCAGTCATTGGCATGATCCGCACGGGTGTCAATGTGGTGGCGAGAGTGATTTTGATGGCTAGAGAGATCGCGCAGGCTGGCATGAACATCGCACGTTCCATATCAGCAATACTAGATTTACCATCGCTTGTAAAACAGCAAATATCCAAGGTGGCAACCGAATACTCATCTATTTTCTGCCTGATACGCAACGCTCTAGGGATTACGCCTTACTATGACGATTACTCATCTGTATACGGCGCGTCAAATTGCTCGTCTACGGCAGGCGGACGACCGCCCAGCATCTACACTAACACTAATACCTTCGCAGCTATTACACCTGAAACCGATTCGACAGTGACGGTATCCAGCGCTGCCCAATCGAGCCTTGCTGCCCTGACAAGAACCGATCCGGTCTTATCGCCCATGTCGCAAAGTGAATTGCTTGCGCACACTAACAATGTTGTTGCTGGGGTGGCGATCTGATGGCGCCGCCAAGAATACAGATACCTGCGTACAGAATCGCCGAGACATTCCATGGCGATACGATCCAGGCCATTGCTTTTCGTGAACTGGGTGATGCTAATCGCTGGCCCGATCTGGTTGCGCTGAATGAATTAAGACCGCCATTCATCACCAGCGATCCTGATCTGGTTGTTCCGGGAGTGTTACTGGCTGGCAATCCAATCAAGGTGCTTGCTCCCAGTCCGTTTGTGCCTGCAACACGGTCTCCCGATGATGCATTTCTCAGGGACGTGGCTCTCAATAATAAATTGCTCGAAGCAACAGAAGGGGGCGATTTCGCCATGGCGTCTGGCGTTCCCAATCTGAGGCAGGCATTGAATCACGCCATGATTACTGAAAAAGGTAATCTCCCATTTCACCCCAGATATGGCTCGATGATTCCGAGGATCATCGGTGAGGTCAGCTCGCCTGTATCTGCAATCATGGCGGCTGAGTACGCAAAATCCGTGGTTGCGGCTGATGAGCGAATATCGCGCGTCATTCAATCCAAGGCGGAAGCGGTAGGGGACAAAATAAGGGTTGAGGTGAATGCTGAGACAATCCATGGCAGACCAGTCAATTTGGAGGTGGTGATTTAATATGTTCCAGATCAAGGATTTTATTAGTGTGACTGCATCCATGCTGAATTGGATGAAGGCAACACAATCAAAGATCACCGATTTCAACGTGGGATCGGTAGCGAGAACTTTGGTTGAAGCGCCTGCTGTCGAGATTGAGGAACTCTATCAACAATTTTTCATTGGTTTACGGGAAGCGATACCAGTTGCGATTTTCCGGGCATTTAATTTTGAGAGACTTTCTGCCGCACTTGCAGTTGGTACTGTAACCGTTACGCAGGGCGCGGCCAGAACCAGCGATCTTCCGATCCCCGAGGGAACCGTTTTTCTAACAGCCGATGGGCGGGAATACAAAAGCGTTCAGGATGTTACCTGGCTGACCGGCACGACATTCGTGCAAATACAGGTTGAAGCATCTTTGCCCGGTATGCTGGGCAATACCTCCGCAGGAACCATTGTCCAGTCGTCATTTTTCGATAGCAATGCGGTTATCAGCAACCTGCCAATTAATAACGGCAGGGATGCCGAGACCGAGGAAGAGCGCAAAATCCGTTTTGCCGATTTCATCCTGTCGCTATCTCGCGGCACTTTGGCGGCTATCAAATTTGCGGTTGCTTCTGCTGCAGTCAAATCCGAGTTGGGCGAAACAATAGAATATGTTGCCCGAATTGGTGTTGAGGAGGAAATCGGGCACGTTGACATTCACATTTATGGATCAGGTGGAATTGCCAGTGATGCGTTGGTCACTCAAGCGCAAATGCTGGTGGACGGTTATGAACTGGACGATGGAACGAAAATACCTGGTTACCGTTCAGCAGGCATTCGCGTGACGGTCAATAAAATGACCGAGCAGACCATCAATGTGACAATGAATGCCAGCCTGTTTCCTGGTTACTCTCTCACAACCGCTCTTATCAATGAAATTAAGGCAAGGATAGAAACAGAATTCGATGGCGTCGAGTCCGGTAGCGTGCTCTACATGAAAAGCCTGACTGATGCGGCCTTAAGTGTGGTTGGCATCAAAGATATCTTTGTCTCAAATGAGTCAAATATCATTTGCGGCAATGATGAGGTGCTGCGTTTAGGTGATTTTACTGTCATTGAAGTCAATGCTTGACCGCCTGCTTAAATCGCTTCATTCGCCGTTCGATAAATCGCCTCATGCGAAAATTGCGCTGCGTGTCCAGCATCCCGATGTTTTCAGATGGACTGTTAATAATCGAGTGTTATCGGTTGGTACGGAGGCATCGGAAAACACAACTGATTTCAATCTTGCCTCCTTAACGCTTGATGAATTAGCTGATGCGCTGACAAATACTGGCTTCCAGGTTGTTTATCAGGATGCCGAGCTCTCAAGTCACTCGTCCGCAATCCTGTTGTCTGGCTCCGGCAGTCAATCTCAATCCAATGGCGATGCGCTGAGAGTCTATGAGAGCCTGCTTTGGTCTTTGATGGATTCTTACGCGATCGAGCTTGAAATTGCTGCTGGCAGCATTGATCAAGCCTTGCTCCAGATGTACCTTGATACCGCGCAAAGTGAATGGCTGGATTACTGGGGTGAATATTTCGGCTTTCCACGCGAAGGACGAACCGATGCGGAATATAGCGCATACATCATCGACGAGGCGCTCAGGCCGAGAAACAATGCGCTTGCTATCGAAGACACCATCAAGCGATTGACGCAAGAAGATGTGCATATCTACGAGCCATGGAAGGACATCTTTGTTCTGAGTGAATCGAAGCTGAGTGAACGTTATCATCTACATGGAGCGCACTATTACACGTTTGCAACCATACAGCCGGTTGGTAATGCAGGCACAAATTGGGGCAAGGTTATTCCGTTGATAAGGCGCAATAAGGCTGGTGGCATTATGCTCGCGGAAGCCAGACCGCTTGTTCCCCCCGCTTATATTGACGCAGGTGTTATAGATAGCATCGTGAGTGCATCCGAAACACGCGTCCGTGTTGCCAGAATTAAACTTGAGATGGACTCGCCCTTGAGTGCGTATCGCCTCGATTTTGATACATATATCAAGAACTATCCCTTCATGGCCTACGGGCTGATGACGTTGGCAAGTGAAAAGTTGGCTTATGTGGCCGATATTCCCAACCCTAGAACTATCGCCAAGGCATCAATATGCCTATCGGATTCCTGGTCTCTCGGTAATACTAATTCGGTATTTGGTCGTGGCAGGATAATCCGGATCATGCCTGGAATGACGTTATCTGGCGGCGCAACTGAAGACGATGATTTGAGGCTTTCCGATGGTGTCGTAACGATTATTTATGAACAAGTAGAAGAGATCATTGATGACCGGAGGGTAAGGTGGATTGAGTTGTTGGCCGAGGCTTTTGCGCTCTCTACTGAAATGACGCAAACCGGTTATGCTTTTTTACCAATTACTAATAACCCTGCATCTATAGACATTCTTTATACGGGGTTGGTTGAGCTTCCTGAGACCATGTTTATGTTCTCTGCCGAAATGATCCAAACCGGTTATGCTTTTTTACCAATTACTAATAATCCTGCATCTATAGATATTCTTTACGCAGTATTGATAGATTCTGGTCATGATGCCGATAGAAGGTGGGTTGGAAAGTGGGACAGTTCCACATGGGTGGAGGGTGTGGATGAGCTCTTGATTACGACGCAGCTGACGGTTATTGGTGATATGGGCCTGTTTGTTAACAATGAGCAAGGTTTTTGGTACGACCCGTCTGATTTTTCCACGATGTTCCAAGATTCTGCTGGAACGATTCCTGTAACGTCAGTGGGGCAGTCGGTTGGAAAAATACTCGATAAATCCGGTAATGAAAATCACGCAACTCAAGCCACAACGTCTAAAAAACCGATTCTGAAAAGGCAGCCGACCAGTGGGATTAGGAATTTATTGCGGGCATCCGGTGATTTATTATTAACAATAGCGTCTGGAGGTGCTTGGAATACATCATCTGACTGGAGCCAAATATCTGTTAATCCATTATATCCAGGCGACAAAGCGTACCAAGTAACCAACGCAGGGGTAGTATCTAGCAGGAATATATCCAATAATATTGGAATGTCATCAGGTGAAAGGGATACGCTTTCCGTAATTATCGAAGAAGCCCCATCTAATAAAGCTGCATTAACTACAATTGGCCTTTATGACAGTACCACATTGACATTTTCAGGAAGAATCAATTTAAAATGGTCTACTGGAACAATAGAGTTGTTACTTGGTAATGGATCTCAGTTAGGGTACTGTGAAAAATTATCGGATGTGGGGCCTAACGGCGGTAGAGTATTTAGGTTGGTTATATCCGCAATAACCCCTGTTGGAGAAAATAGAATGAGATTTCTATACCCAACAGGGACGAACACTAATAATCAGTCTGTCATCATACACTCAGCTCAATATGAGACTGTTACAGAGACCGCGACTGCATACCAGCAAACATTCGGTAATTATGATGTTTATGAGCCAGGATTCAACCAAGTCTACTGGCTCGATTATGACGGCGTTGATGATGCGCTGGTTTCTACCAATCCAGACTTAGGTACGAATGCCACCCGAGCTAGGGCGACGATTGGCGGCGCAGTAATCGAGCAGGGGTTGACGCTCGGTGTAAATCTCACACTTAGTACAGACAATCTAGGATTGATAGTAATAAATCGACCTCTGACCCAGGACGAACTGTCCGCTTTAACATCATACTTAAACAGCATCGTAGGTTCTTGATCAAGTCGTGATTGTACGCTTAACGAAACATTAATGGAGTTTCGTTGAATGGCAATTCTGACACTTTCTGGTCGAGCCGCTATGGCGATAGCGATCAAGGCGCAGCCAATACATCTGGCGTGGGGTTCCGGCGATGCGGCATGGGATACGGTTCCGGTTGTTGAAACCGTGGATCAGACGGGGCTTGTAGCTGAAGTAGGCCGTCGTGCTGCAACTTCCGTGAAATTCTGTGTTCCTGATGAAGCAGGGGAAATCATCGTTCCGACCGGGCGCTTTACTGAAGTGCCGGGGCCATCGAATCATCTCTACATGAAGTTCAACTTTGATTTCCTCGACTCTCCCAGCGCGGAAGTCCGCGAAGCGGGTGTTTTTACCGGCACTCAGGTTGTGTCAGGGCTTCCGGTGGGGCAAACGTATTTTATACCGTCTGAGATACAAGACACTGGAATCCTTCTGGCACTGGAGAGATTCCCAAAATTTTCCCGATCATCCGCTGTTCGTCAGTCATTTGAATTTGTAATTACTATTTGAGGCTAATCAACCATGATAGATGGCTACTACAATCGATTTGATCCGGCGAAAAAATACGAAAAACACCTTTTCCGCGCGGGTTATGTCCTGCAATCATCGGAGTTAAATGAGGTTCAGTCATACGCGGAGGATCGTGTTCGCGGTGTTGCCGATGCTCTGTTCAAGGATGGCGATGTTGTTCGTGATGCGCAGATTATCGTGAACAGCGCTACTGGTGAGGTGCAGTGTCAGTCCGGTGCAATTTATCTGGTCGGCGCAGTGCGTGGGATTCCATCCAAAACCATGACCATCCCGACTACCGGCGTGGTATCGGTCGGAATACGTCTGGTTGAAACTGTCATCACCGAGTTGGATGATCCGGCATTGCGCGATCCAGCCATTGATGTCCGCAATTACCAGGAGTCTGGTGCTGCCAGATTGAAGGTTGAAGCTATCTGGAGTTTCCAGGGTGATGGTGCGACGGGGGAGTTTTACCCGGTTTATACCGTTGAAGATGGCCAGCTGCGCGCCAAGGAAACGCCTCCTAATCTGGATTCCGTTACGCAGTCTCTTGCTCGCTATGATCGCGATTCCGCCGGTGGTACCTATGTGGTTTCTGGTTTGACTGTTAAGGCGCTGGATGATCTTGGAACCGGAGAGCAGGTTTATTCGGTCGGTGAAGGTCGTGCTCGTGTCTATGGATATGGTGTAGAGCTAAAAACCTCCCGGCGTGAAGTGTATCCAGTCATCCCGGATTTGCGTAATATCATTTCCGAGCCTCACACCAGCACGACGGTGAGTGCTCAGCGCGTCGATATCGACCGAACTCCAATTGAGAACATCGCTAGCGTACAAATTACGGCGGAAAAGACCGTCACTCTGACCCATGGCGGTTTTGTTGGCGCACAAGACCCGCTGCCTGACACATCGGTTCTGTCGCTTCTGGAAGTGAAGCAAGGTGGGACTACGTATCTCGCTAATACTGACTACAAGTTAACCAGCGGAAAGGTTGACTGGTCTCTTGCGGGTAATGAGCCTGCTCCTGGCTCAACCTATACAGTTACGTATCAATATATTTCCGAAGTTACCCCGACCGCAATAGACGATACCGGTTTCACGGTAGAAGGCGCGGTAGTTGGTAGTCTCATTCTGGTGACCTACAACCAGAAACTGCCGCGTTATGACCGAATCGCACTAAATGCCTAGGGTGATATTGTATGGTTCAGCGGCGTATCGGCAGAATGGAATCCGCAGGTTCCGGCTGTCCCCGATAATGTCCTCCCATTAGCCACGATCTACCAGGACTGGGGCGCCACGCGACGCATAGAGAATGATGGTGTGCGCGTCGTGCCCATGTCTGACTTGTCTGCGATCAATAGTCGTATCGATTACATGCTGGGCTTGATTGCCCAGCAACGCCTGGAGGGGAGCGCAAGCTTGACCGAAGCAGGGCAGAAGAAAGGTCTCTTTGTCGATCCATTTCTGGATGACTCCCTGCGAGACGCGGGTGTCGCCCAAACAGGTGCAATCTTCTCGGGCGAACTGACCCTACCCGTGACAATCGATCAAGTCAGTTTGATGTCGTCCGATGTGTCTTCCCCGGCATCAATGGCGAGCGATCTGTCTCTTGTTCTTGAGCAATCAGCTCGTACCGGTACGATGAAGGTCAACCCATACATGGCATTCGAGCCGCTGCCTGCCAGTGTCCGCCTTACTCCGGCTATCGACAACTGGACAGTTACAAACACTTCCTGGGCGTCATCCATCACCCAACAAATTGTGGTTGGGAGAGGCCGCTTGCTAATAGGTTTCGGTACGGCCACTGGCGTGCAGGTGCTGTCCAGATCAAGCAGGCCAGCTGAATTTCTACGTCAAATAGATATTAATTTCACGATTTCAGGGTTTGGCCCGAACGAAGCGCTTTCCAGCGTTACATTCGATGGTGTCGCCGTTACCCCTGTTGCGCCATAAGGATAAGAAATGACTATTCAAGCTAATGCTCAAGGTGTGGTTACTGGCAAGTTCACCATTCCCGCTGGCTTGCCAGCAGGAACCAAGCGCGTTCGATTCAATGGTGCTGGCGGTTCCCATGGAGATGCCGTTTTCGTTGGCAATGGCACTATCACCAGCCAGGTTCTCAGGAGTGTCTCAATAACGACGCTAGTATTTTCAGGATTACTAGTTGACCCTCTCGCCCAGACGTTTTCTTTAGAGCAGTCTGCCCAGATCGCGGCGATAGACCTGTGGTTCTCTGCGAAGGGTTCTTCCGATGTGGTAGTGCAGATTCGTGAAACCAGCAACGGCGTGCCCAACCAATCCGTGATTGGAGAAGCAAGATTAGCTCCGTCCGCGATCAGTACCACGGTACACACCAGAATAACACTTACAGCACCCATTCAGCTTCTGGCTGGAGTCGAATACGCTTTGGTTGTCATGTGTGACGATGCCGTGACTGAAATGCGCATTGCCGAGCTGGGCAAGTGGGATGCAGCAAACGGTCGCTGGGTAACCAGCCAGCCTTATCAGGTAGGTGTATTGTTATCCTCCTCGAATGCATCCACATGGACGGCTCACCAAGACCGTGATTTAGCATTCCGGCTACACAAGGCTGTATTCACCCAGACAAATAAAACCGTCTCTCTGGGGAGCATCGCCGTTACTGATGCAACAGATTTGATGCTTATAGCTGCCGAAGAGTTGCCCAGTAGCGTAACGCGAATTGAGTATGAATTATCCCTTCCTGGGGGTGAAACTGTCAGTGTTTCTACTGGTCAGCCTGTACGGTTGACTGCAGCAGTGACTGGTAACATCAGCATATCAGCCAAGATGTATGGTTCTGCAAATGTATCCCCTATCTTATTTCCTGGCACACAGCTCGTAGTGGGATCAGTATCTGCAAACGGCGATTATGTTTCCCGCGCAATCAAAGGCGGAACCAGCATAAGTGTGAAGGTGTTGTTTGATGCGATCATCCCTGGCGGATCATCTGTGACGGTGAAATACAAGGGTGTGGATGCGGGGGACACTTGGGCAACGGTTCCTTATGTATCCTCCTCCCCAATTGACGATGGTTTCTACGAAATGAAGCATGAGATTGCTGGCATCAGCGAAGACATGATTCAGATCAAGCTCGAACTGACCGGCGCTACATCAGCTCGTCCTCGCGTGAAAAATCTTCGTTTCATGACGATATGAGGCGTGTGATCTATGCCTATTGACGACAGAACAGTAAATTTTAATTTACCGTTACCTAGTTCAGATAATTTCTTGTTTGACGATGTTGAGCGAATTAGAGGAGCGTTTGCGCAAATAGACCATGAACTGCATGGTCTATCGTCTTCTTTATTAGGTGTTGGTGGGAATTCTGCTAGCGGTTCCATCACCCTAACATCTTCTTCCGAAACGATTCAGAGCATTACTCCAACAGAAAGCGGTAATTATGTAACGTTGCCTGACGCTACGACGATGAATGCAGGCATTCCATCATTCGCTATTCAGAATGCTGGCTCCCATGATCTGGGTATCATGGATTCTGCCGGGAAGAAGTTGGGTTGGATTCGCTCTGGGCAGACAGGGATTGTTGGTCTTGTGGACAACACAGCTGTTAATGGTGTTTGGGTAACTGTTGGTATTGAAAAGCTTGGTGTAACAGCATCGAAGGGATTTTATTCACTTACGGGCATGTCCAGCTCTTTTAGTATGAAAGCTATAGCGGTTGATCAAAATCGCACACTGATTTTGTTTGGCACCACAGTATTGAATGCCATTGTGTACGATGCTAACACCCGCTCTTTCGGTCAACCAACAGTTGTGATTGCAACCATCAACAATAGTTTAATTGAGGGAATTCTCGCTTCTGCAGACAAAGTTCTGGTGCTCGGAGCAACAGCTAGTGATTTGTGCGGCGTGATTCTCTCCTTGTCCGGAACCACCATTTTTCCTGGCCCGGTCGGCACTCGCTCAACAAACATACCGGATAAGATGGGTATGCTGGTGGAACTTGGAAATTCCGGCACGACATTCGCCTTCACTCAGGGGCGCAGTAGCGGTCCATATGCAGAGATCTGTGCAATTAGTATTTCTAATGATACGGTTGCCATCGGTGATACGCTGGCGCTAGATCGCCCGACAGACAAAAAAAGCGGATTGGTTCTGATTCCGATTTCCGAATCTACTGTGCTGTCGCTCAATAGTGATGGCATCAACATTTCTGCAAAGCCTCACAGTATTTCTGGCATAACAGTGACTCCTGGCAGCGCGGCCTTGCTAACTACAACTATGCCAGAATTTCGTTGGTTAGTTCTGCCTTCAGGACGTGTGGCCGTAATTTACGCCAATTTGGATAAAGCGCATGGAGCTATCATATCCGTTACTGGAATGACAGCGTCCGCTTCTGATGTTGTTCTTGGAGATTATTTTGGTAGCTCTGGTTTTCTATCATCAGGCATAGCTACTGTCGTTGAGTCCGGCAAGGTCGTTGTTGTGAATTATAGTGCTGCCGGTTCTTTATCATCTAATATTTTGACAGCAGACTCATCTGGTGTTGCAGGTGCAGGAACAGCTTCCATTATTCAACTCAATGCTTCACCTGCAAGTTTCAATATTGTTTCCGTAAGTGGAGACGTCATTTCTTTGTCTATTGGAGATGATACTTCTTCCGTGTTGATTAATGTTGACGCATCTGGTGTCAGCCCAGTCATAGATATAGTTGATTCATTCTCCAGCACTCTTTCACGACAGGATTTTGTTGCTCACGCATTCGATAAAGACCAGTTCAATTACCGCATAAATTCTCTTGGGAATGGATCTGCAAAATACGCCCCAAATTTAACGGGATCTGCTGTGGTCCTGGGCTATACCAGCAAACGGATTTTCAAGGTTGACTCACCGGTTATCCGTGCTATGGGGTGGAAAACCAATTTATTTGGCGTATCTCCTAGTGGTAATGACCTGTGGGTCGTAAGCTGTGGTGGGCCGGCTAGTGCAATGATTGCTTGCTTGGAGGCGGCAGAATGAAAAAACTTGTGACTCAGGTAGGTATATTCGGCCCGTATCGTAAGATCGAAGTGCTGAGTGATCGCTATCGCTGTGATGGAGTCGATTTTCCATTCACCGTAGTCGGCGAGAGCGTCATTGAAGATGCACAGCCGGGTGATTTTCCACTACCAGAAGCGCCACAACCTGAAGTACCCCAATCAGTCACCATGCGCCAAGCACGTTTGGCCTTGCTAAATATCGGTAAGCTGAACGATGTGGACGCTGCACTTGCATCCATTCCAGACGAGACTCAGCGCAAGGCTGCGCAGATCGAGTGGGAATACGCACTCGAAGTCCAGCGTAACTACGGCCTGGTACAGCAGATCGCGTCTTCGCTGGGCCTAGATAATAAGACGCTCGATAATTTATTTATTGAAGCTGAGAAGCTTTGACATCCTCCTTCGCCTAGTGCGGATTTTTTAATTTCCTGTCTGAGATTAAGTTGTGGTCGTGACACGACAATGAGTTGGTATTTCTACACTCGTTAAGGGGAACGACTAATGGGGGCAGGCTCAAATGAATATCTAAGCAGAAAATTATCGCTACACTTTACGCTCGAGGAACTAATACATTCAGACAAAGCCATTGAGCTGGGAATCGATAACATACCGCCAAAAGACATAATCAACGGCTTGGTACTGCTTTGTGAGGATGTTCTAGAACCAGTGAGAGCGCACTACGGCAAGCCATTCCGTCCGAATAGTGGATATAGATCGCCATCGCTAAATAAAGCAATCCCCGGAAGCAGCAAAACATCGCAGCACATGCTTGGGCAGGCAGTAGATTTTGAGGTGCCCGGAGTATCAAACTATGATCTTGCTTGCTGGGTAAGGGATAACCTGACCTTCGATCAACTCATTCTTGAAAACTACACATCTGGAATTCCTAGTTCCGGTTGGGTGCATGTATCCCTGAAGCCAGATCAAAACAGGATGCAATGTCTGACGATCAAGGGTAAAAACAAACAACAAGGTTTGATCAAATAAGAGGACATGAAATGTCAGATCCACAATGTCCTCACGCCATGCAGATAGGACAAAACTCAGCGAAGATCGCATCCCTTGAAAAGGAGATTGCCAGTCTAACTAAATCACAACAAACCAGCATTGCAGAGTTAGAAAAAAAATTAAGCAAACTGACTGCGATGGCTCAGAGCAGTGCTATGCAGGTTGTTGAGGATAAGGCCAAGAAATCCGGTTTTATACGCGGTATGCACATGACTGCAACTTTGATTGGTTATGGAATCATCATCGTGGCGCTGATATTGGCCGGAAAAGTGACGGGCGGACTTGATATGTTTGTCAGATTTTTGGGATCTCTTGATCTGAAATAGTGGATAAAACATCAGATCAACTAATCATTGAGTGCGCCCCGTTAGTTAAGCGTATTGCGCGCCATATGATGGTCAAGCTGCCAGCAAGCGTGGAAGTGGATGACTTAATTCAGGCAGGCATGATTGGCTTACTGGATGCAATCAGGTTGCACGGTGAGTTACCAGGACAGAGCTTCCAGAATTATGCATTTACGCGCATTCGTGGAGCAATGCTTGATGCTTTGCGTAGGGCCGATTGTATTGGGAGGCCGCACCGGGAGAAGATCAAAAGGGGTGAATCTGAGGAGGTGATTATCTCGTCTTTTGAAGATGCTCTCGAAGAGGGGTTCGATCTTATCAGTCAGGAAGATACCCCGCTCGAATATCTAATCAAGAAAGACCTTGTAATGAAAGCTGTCGGGTTTTTTGATGGACTCAGTGAAAAACACAAAAAGCTGATGACGATGCGCTATGTCGACGGCGTGAGCTTGCGGGGTATAGGACGAATCATGGGTAAAAGCGAGGCATGGGCGTGTATTCAGCACAAGGAAATTTTAAACCAACTGGAAGGAGTATTAAATTGATAAAAAGGCTGATTTTAATTTCGTTTGTCACGGTGTAAATAGCGGTGTAAAAATGTACCACTGAAGTGCACTAATTTCGCTGCGATCGCGGAATAAAAGTGTACCAGTCCAATGCCTATAAACT
>NZ_FNPQ01000047.1:0-16302 GCF_900107335.1 Nitrosomonas sp. Nm58
TCGTATGGCCCTGATCCAATACCAGACTGATCGCATCTAATTTGTATTCCTTTGTATATTGCTTCCTCGTTACCATTACTTCCTCCAGTTAAGCTGTTTTCTCTTAACTGGAATGTCCGGATTCATTAAACCAGGTCACCATTGCCTTAAAACTTTGTTTTCCATACTTTATAACTACTACTGGTTTATTCGTTTGACTCGTAATGCGTCGGTGCAACGTAAATATTATCGCTTGGTCTCCAAGGAAAAAAAGCGCCTGATTGATTCGGGCGTTGATCGTGAGGAATTGCGTTTACTATGCCGTTATCTGGCTAACCCGCGAAACCGTTTCGCTGAAAGGAACCTTAATAGCTTATAGAAAAAATTCGACAGATAATCTGATTTCCTCCTGATTCTTTTACGTTTATTAAATTGCGTATAATGTATATTATGTTAAATAGAAGAATAAGAGAGAGAGAGAGCGTCGAAAAAGAGAAAGAGCAAAATCAACCTTCTGGTTAAACTGGCTCGATAAGATTCTAAACGTTTTTCAGCAGAAGAGTTTCGCAAGTTAGACAAATGTCTGCATAGCAATCTAATTTCTTCTTTATCAACGCCTGACTGAATCAGGCGTTTTTTTTCCTTGGCTACCAAACGATAATATTTACGTTGCACCGACGTATTACGACTAGAACGAATAAACCAGTAGTAATTATAAAGTTTAGAAAACATAGCAAATCACATTGGTCGAGATGACCAGCCGCGCTTAACAGCATTTCTGCAAGTCCCAGAAGGAACCGAAAGCTGCTCAGACAATTTGCCATAGCAAACACATTTAGATTCACTTGCAATACAGGAAGAAACTTGTGACCAGTCCATTTGATCGGGCTTAAGATCAGGCTTAGGTTGAATTAAAGGATTACTGGGTATGCTACGAAAAATTAGAAGATTAGACTTTAGATAATGTTCAAAATAATTAACAATCAATGGATATGTTAGCAGTAGAAGATAGCTAGGAAGAACGTAAATAGCCAGAATCTTTAACCATTTTCTAAATATACTCATTGCTGCTTACCCCATTTAATTTGAAACAGTTAAAACGACAATTAACCGATTCAAATTAAGTCTACAGAGTGGTGAACAGTCCGATCGAATTCCCCTCATTTAAGGCGTAAAAAATCAACACGACCTAAAAGAACCATTCTTCGTTATCAAGGAAAGAAGCAAGATATTTTGAGTTTTAAGGTTATGTAAGGGGCTGAGGGGTTGGGGTTGGGGTTGGGGTTGGGATCGGTGCGATGCTGGGAGCATCGCGGTTTGACCCGCGACGGGAACATACCGCCCTCCTCCCTACGCTTCGCTACGGGTGAGCCTCTGTAAGATTCCCTGCTAGTCGCTGTTCATAGACTCTTTATATGTTTTACTTTATTTTCTGATTCAGATATTTCATCCAGAAGATCAAAATAAAACTGATAACGAAATACAAGACCAAAAAATAAGGAAATGCGTTTAAGAAACATGGGGACTTCTGGATTTATTGGCTTTAGATATTGTTGATAAATAATATACATTGAAACCGTATTCCATATCCGTAACTCTAAATTTTTAAAGAAAGCTATTAGCATATTTTTGTCTTTATTATCTTTATAAACGTGTTGCTACTGTTACGTTAGTTTGACCTGGCCAACCATATTTAACGGCAAGGATGCAGGTGTCAGGAGGTATGACTAAACGCTCCGCACTGTTTCCATAACAGATACATTTGGTCTTGTTGGAGATACAGGCCGTAACTTTTGTCCAGTCTACTTGATTGGACACAACAGGATAAGCAACAGGTTACAGGAGCTGGTAAAGGCAATGGAGCTGCTGGCGGATTGTGATGAGTAGCAGATGACTGACTAGATACTACAACAGATGGTTCATGATCCTTTACTTCTGCCACTATCGCTTCCTTCGGTGGCTCAATTTTGGCCATAATGCGAAGATAAACATAATAAAGTAATGCAGGGGTAATCAATATTATTGCAAGACTGGTGTAAAGCTTGAAAGGTACTGTTTTAGTGGGCTTGGTGTGGATAGATGCAGATTCATAAAGCTTAAAAGATTCTTTCGGTACTTTATACCGACGTTCAACAGATTCAGCTTTTGAGGATTTGAGGCGGGGAATACTCTGGCCATTCAAAAATCTTACGACCCGACCATGTAGGCGTGATGTGCAGATGCTTTTCAACGAGGCACAACACTTGGGCATGAATAAGACCGGGTGACTGAGCTACCAGGATAATGTCTAGGCCGTGATGTCGGTGCATCCTTAGGTATTTGTGAGCTTCTAAGAGATTTTATCTCTAAATATAAAATAAACGGCTCCAATCATGCACAGGCCAGCCCACAGATAATCCAGTTTTAGCGGCTCTTTTAAATAAAAAGCAGCAAAAGGCACAAAAATACTTAATGTCACAATTTCCTGGATGATCTTAAGTTGTCCTACGCTAAGTACCGTATATCCAATCCTATTCGCAGGAACCTGGAACATATATTCCAAAGAAGCTACTAACCAGCTTGTTAGAGCTGCAACAAACCAAGGTGCAGAATTCAATTCCTTGAGATGTGCATACCAAGCAAAAGTCATAAAAATATTACTCACAATGAGCAAAGATATACTGGTTAGTATTGGGTTCATGGTACCAAGATATGCTATTTAATTTTTTCCTACCATCTCTTCAGGATTAACCCATATATCAAACTCTTCTGCAGTAACATAACCCAAAGAGAGCGCGGCCTCTTTGAGTGATGTTTCTTCGTGATATGCTTTTTTAGCGATTTCTGCAGCTTTGTCATAGCCAATGTAGGGATTTAGAGCGGTCACGAGCATTAAGGAATGCTGCATCAGCATATTGATACGTTCAACATTAGCCGTAATGCCTATTGCACAATGGCCGTTGAAGCTCATTATTCCATCTGCGAGCAATCTTGCACTCTGCAGAAAATTATGGATGATTAATGGTTTCATTACGTTAAGTTCAAAATTACCCATTGCTCCACCCATGTTAATGGCCACGTCATTACCCATCACCTGACAGCACAGCATGGTCATTGCTTCTGACTGAGTGGGATTAACTTTACCGGGCATGATTGAACTGCCTGGTTCATTCTCCGGAATTCTGATTTCGCCAATTCCGCAGCGAGGACCGGAAGCAAGCCAGCGAATATCATTGGCAATTTTCATTAAAGATACTGCCAGCGTTTTTAATGCGCCATGCGCATGTACCAGTGCATCATTAGCAGCGAGTGCTTCAAATTTGTTTGGAGCAGTCACAAAAGGGAATTTGGTTAGCTTTGCAATTTCAGTTGCTACACGTTCTGCGAATTCAGGATGTGTATTCAAGCCAGTTCCCACAGCCGTTCCACCCAAAGCTAATTCATATAGATGGGGCAATGATGCCTCAATATGAGTTAATCCATGATCTAGTTGCGAGACATAACCAGAGAATTCTTGCCCTAACGTCAATGGAGTTGCATCTTGCAAATGAGTTCTACCTATTTTGACAATATGGGTAAATTCTTCAGATTTACAAGATAACGTTTGACGCAATGACCGAATTGCAGGCATCAATTGATTATAGATTGCCTGAACTGATGCCACATGCATTGCTGTCGGAAATACATCATTGGAAGATTGTGCTTTATTCACATCATCATTGGGATGAACTTTCCGTTTGCTGCCGCGCCCTCCTCCCAATAATTCAGAGGCTCGATTTGCCAGTACCTCATTTATATTCATATTGGTCTGCGTACCGGAACCTGTTTGCCATACAGCCAAAGGAAATTCCGTTGCATGTTGACCCGCTATCACTTCATCAGCAGCATCAATAATTGCATTTGCAACAGTTTGATCAAGCAAACCCAATTCACAATTCACGCGTGCCGCTGCACGTTTTACTAACGCTAGCGCGTGAATCAGCGCAGGAGGCATTTTCTCACTGGAAATTTTGAAATTTTGTAAAGAACGTTGCGTCTGTGCACCCCACAGCACATGAGCAGAAACCTGAATAGTGCCCATCGCATCACGTTCTTCTCTGAAATCATCCATAACAGCAGCCTACTCTATCAATTTAGCAATCATATATATTCGATTATTAGCCACGTGTATTAGATTGTTCATCAAATGGTTCAAAGAAAAGCGCGGGTGCTGGTTTCCAGTCTTTTTTGCGATGTTCCACAATGACATTGGTAAAAATTCCACCACGCACATAAAATTTGGCAGTAAGACGCATATATCTCGGTTTTAGAGCAGTCACCAGGTCATCGAGGATTTGATTGGTAACTGCCTCATGGAAAACTCCCTCATTACGGTAGGACCAAATATAGAGTTTGAGGCTTTTCAGTTCGACACATTTTTTGTCAGGAATATAATCCAGAATCAGTCTTGCGAAATCAGGTTGTCCAGTTTTGGGGCATAAACAGGTAAATTCCGGTATTTCCATATGAATCCGATAATCCCTTACAGGAAATGGATTGTCAAAAGTTTCCAGTTTTTTTGAGGGCTTACTTGCCATGCGTGTCTCTTCAACTCGTTTGGTTAAGGTTAAATCAGTTAAAATAACTCTTGAAGTTATTCTTCCGGTAAATTATACCAATTTTATTTACTACTAAATTGCGTCTATCCCAAATCAAACTCGCTGGGTTCAAATCCTTTGTAGATCCAACCACCATTCCTATTCCCGGAAATCTGGTGGGAATTGTTGGACCAAATGGATGTGGAAAATCAAACGTCATTGATGCTGTTCGCTGGGTTTTAGGTGAATCCAGAGCAACGGCTCTGCGCGGAGAATCAATACAGGATGTAATCTTTAGTGGTTCGGTCAACCGTAAACCCGTTGGACGTGCTAGCGTAGAGCTCATTTTTGACAATAAACTCGGGAAGGTAGCCAGCCAATGGGCAGCGTATAGCGAAATATCTATTAAACGTGTCATTCAGCGTGATAGCGAATCAGCCTACTATATCAATAATACCCATGTGCGTCGTCGAGATATTACCGATATTTTTCTCGGTACAGGAGTTAGTGGTCGCGGTTATGCGATCATCGAACAAGGAATGATTTCTCGGATCATCGATGCTAAACCCATGGAGTTACGCATATTTCTTGAAGAAGCAGCAGGTATTTCCAAATATCGTGATCGACGACATGAAACCGAACTGCGTTTGACTGACACACGGGGGAATCTTATGCGCGTGGAAGACATTCTTCAGGAGTTAGGTAAGCAATTACAACGCTTGGAAGCGCAGGCAAATATCGCCCGAAAATTTAGTGACTTGCAAAAGCGATTAAATACCGCTTGTAATATTTTATGGTTAATCCAGAAACAGGAAGCGATCACAAAGCGCATCCATGCTGAGGAAGCAATTCAACAGCTGGGACTAGAACTGGAAAATAAAATAACCAGCTTGCATGAAATGGACCAACAGCTTGAAGAGATGCGTGCCCAACAATACGCGTTGAGCGATCGGCAACATCAGATGCAAGGTGAGTTATATTCAATTAATGCTGAGATTGCACGGATTGAGCAAAGACTACAACATGCACAGGAAAGTAGAGAATATTTTGCAAAACAAATCTCTACAATCGAAATGCAGCTACAAAACAATCAGCAACAAATGCAAGAGGCGCTTGCTCATCTTACCCATTGGCGCCAGGAAATTGAACAGGCAGAATTAGCTTGTATCTCCACCAGTCAGAATTACTACTTAGAAAATGAAAAATTACCAGAAGCTGAATCAGCTTTTCGCTCTAGCCAGGATCAGTTATTTGCTGTGCAGAAAAATCTGCTACTAGCGCAACAAGCAGAAAAATTGCAACAGAGCCATCTAATCCATACAGATAAAGCAATCCAACAATTAAATTCACGTTATGAGCGCTTAATCCGAGAAAAAAATTCCCAACCCGAGATTGACCAAAAAGAGCTCACCAGCTTAGTGGAAGAAAAAAATCAGATCCTGGTTCAATTAGAAGAGAAGCAGCGTGTTCTGACTGAAGCAGAAAATCAATTAAAAGTCATTCAGCACATACGAAAGGAAGCTTTACAGAATGTCCAATCTGCCCAGCAAGAGCTTACTCAAGCCAAAGCCCAGCATGCAGCTTTACAGCATATACAATGTCGCCTCGAGAATAATCGAGCATTGGATACGTGGCTATCCCAGCTCCAATTGGATTTATTACCGCGTTTATGGCAGTACATACAAATTGAAAAAGGCTGGGAGAATGCATTAGAAGCTGTCTTGCGTGAGCGTATTAATGCCGCTGGCGTTGAGCAACTCGGAATTGCTTTGAACTGGAAAAATAACCCGCCTCCCGGGAAATGGTCCATCTTTGAGACGACGCCAATTAATAATCAATCTACAAGCCATTTAGTACAAGAAGAGAAGCAATGGTCACTACTCAGTTCATATCTAATTTATACCCATGATGGGATTCAACCCGTTGTGGAAACCTGGTTAAACGGGATATTTACCATTAGTGATATTGAAGCTGGCCTCACCCAGCAGAAGGAACTTATTCCTGGTGAAATGTTGATTACTCCTGAAGGCCATGTATTTACTTACTGCAGCTTGAGCTACTATGCACCTGATTCTCACTTACATGGTGTTTTAGCACGGCAACGCGAGATAACCCAAATTGAGGCCGATATCGACAAATTTGAGAAAAGTCTCTCCCGTTCTCAATTAACTTTGTCTGAGATAGAAGAAACTTGTCACGAACTCGAGGCGACAATCTCGGAACTACGTAGCGAGGTATTGCAACTAAAGCAACAGGAACATGAGTTGCAGCTTGAAATCGTGCAGCTTTCACAGCTTATGGAGCGAGTGTCACAACGACACCGCCAAATCGGGGATGAGTTAATTGAGATCTCACATCAAGTATCAGTGGAATACGCTCAAAAGCAAGAAGCTGAAATAAAGCTTGCTGAGAATAAAACACAAATCGCTAATCTAGAAGAGCAACTGCAGCAAATTAAGTTAACTTGCGAGGTCGCCGAACAATCACTTGCTACACAACGATTACTTGTACAAAATTTGGCAGAAGAAATGCGTGAAGCTGTCTTTCATGAAAAAAACTGTCAAAACAAAATTGAACAACTAAAAAATAATATCCTGGCAATCAATCAGAGTACAGACGATTTAACGGAAACTCTGGAAAAATTGCATAACGCACAAGATGATCTGGATGATGAGCCACTTAAAACTCTGCTTAATGAATGGCTAGCAAAGAGAATATATCAGGAACAGATTTTGACATCGGTGCGTCATGATCTAGAAAATACAATCGATGTGCTACGTGAAATAGAGCAAGCGCGAGTGAAGTCTGAGCAGATTTCACATCAGCTCAGAGACTCTATCAATCAGACACGACTTAAGGAGCAGGAAGCGCGTCTAACTGAAAATCAGTTCAATGAGAAACTTTTAGAGGTCAGCGCAAAAGAAGATGAATTGCTTCCTTTGTTAATTAGTGCACACCCTTCCAGATTGAAAACAGAAATTAATCGAATTAATACTGAAATTACAGCGCTTGGAGCTGTTAATCTCGCCGCATTGGAGGAGTTGCAAGCTTCTCAAGCGCGTAAAGCATATCTTGATGAACAATCTAGTGATTTAAAAGAAGCGGTCGCCACTTTAGAAAATGCAATTCGACAAATTGATCGAGAAACACAGGAACGCTTAACAAAAACTTTTGATAAGGTAAATACTAATTTAAGCGAATTATTCACAACTATCTTTGGGGGAGGACAAGCAAAATTAGTTTTAAGTGGTGAAGAAATTCTTGATGCAGGTATGCAGCTTACCGCACAACCGCCCGGCAAAAAGAATAACTCTATTCATTTACTCTCAGGTGGAGAAAAGGCACTTACTGCTTTAGCGCTCGTATTTTCATTATTCCAACTTAATCCCGCACCATTTTGCTTACTTGATGAAGTGGATGCGCCTTTAGATGACAATAATTCAGAACGCTTTTGTGATCTGGTAAAACGCATGTCGAGAGAAACCCAATTTTTGTTTATCAGTCACAGCAAAACCACTATACAAATGGCAGAACAGCTAATTGGTGTTACCATGCAAGAACAAGGAGTTTCACGTATAGTTACAGTTGATTTTGATAAAACCATAAACTTTGAAAAAGAAATAAGGATAGGTTAATAGTTATTTAAAGATAGTAAGGAAATTATAATTATAATGAGTAAAGTTAATAATATTGACTTATTAAACATGAGCGACTTTGGGTATGAGTGATTTACAAATCAGCTTAATCATTATTGGTGTCATTGTTATCGGTGGCGTAGTTTTCTTTAATTGGTTACAGCAAGCACGCTACCGACGTAGTGTGAAACGGTCATTTGAGCATGAGCATGAAGATGCATTATTGAAAATGGGCAAAACTACGTGGGAAAATGAACGTATTGAACCAAAATTTGGTAATGAATCCTTATCAGAGCTCCAAACTGAAACTAGAACCATAAAAGAACAGTCACATTTTCAACCTGATGATCTGCCTATCGATGAATCACCGGTAGAGCAGAAATCAGTTAATTTTGATAGCACAATCAACTACATTACAAGTATTCGGGCTAATAAACTAATCACTCACGATAAGCTAACGGAGTTATTGCAGCAAAAATTTGACTTTGGAAAACCTGTACATTGGTTTGGACTTACTCAAGATGGTCAGACATGGGAGGAAATCACCATTGAGTCGCTTAATACTAAAGGTGGGTATATATACTTAAATGGTTGTTTACAACTTGCTGATCGAGCTGGGCCAGTTAGTGAAGTCAATTTATCTCGATTCCGAGATATGGTCGAAGATTTTTCATCACAAGTAAATGCAATTGCTGATTGCCCTGATATTTCGGATGCACATTTAAAAGCGGTGTCTCTCGATAAATTTTGTGCAGAGGTGGATGTGGTAATGGGTATTAATATTATCAGCAAAGATGGTGGCGCCTTTGTTGGGACAAAAATACGCGCCTTAGCTGAAGCATCTGGTTTTAGGCTTGAATCTGAGGGTGCATTTAGATATCGTGATGAAAATAATGCAATACTGTTCTCGCTCGGCAACTATGAAACAACCCCCTTCTTGCCTGCCAATATGCGTACGCTTACCACACATGGTATTACTTTTTTATTTGATGTTCCAAGAGTAGCAAATGGTGAAAAAGTATTTGATCAAATGGCTCAACTTGCAAGACTTTTTTCTTCTACCTTAAATGGTATTCTAGTAGACGATAATCGTGTGCCATTAAGTGATAATGGTATTAGGAGAAGTAAGCAACAGCTTATAAATATTCAAGCTACTATGACAGCACATAATATTCCTGCTGGCAGTGAAATCGCCCTGAAGTTATTTGTGTAATCACAATTATTGGATCTTATTAATTCGTTACTTGATAGTACTAAATCTTTCTAAGCAGATA
This sequence comes from Nitrosomonas sp. Nm58, assembly GCF_900107335.1. NCBI lineage: Bacteria > Pseudomonadati > Pseudomonadota > Betaproteobacteria > Nitrosomonadales > Nitrosomonadaceae > Nitrosomonas > Nitrosomonas sp. Nm58. The sequence continues at coordinate 9,445 of NZ_FNPQ01000047.1, forward strand.
AGGAAAAAAGCAATGAATGAATTTAATTCATCTAAAAAATTTTATCCAATCGATGTACAGCTAGAAGCAGGTCGTCAATATTATTGGTGCACATGCAGTCGCAGCAAATCTCAACCATTTTGTGATGGAACTCACAATAAATTGTAATAGATAGCCGTATCGAAATAATTTCTCTGAATTAAAATTTACTTAATACACCCTTTAAAATTCTGCATGTCTTATTATCTGTAATTTAAAGAAATATACAATTAATGAATTGGTCTGAACTATATTGGCACCGTATTACACCACTTCATGTAATTCTTTGGCCATTAAGTTTGTTTTTTATAATATTATTAACATTCAAGAGATTATTATTTCGACTTGATGTACTGCATTCAGTTAAGCTACCTGTACCAATAATTGTTATTGACAGCATTACAGTTGGGGATGCTGGTAAGACATCTTTAGTAATTTTGCTAATTAAATCATTAAAAGCTTTCGGATTACACCCTGGGATCATTAGTCGCGGCTACTCTGAAAATTACGGATTACCCCTCCCTGTTACGATCTCAAGTAAACCCAGTGTTGTGGGAAATAAAGCACTGCTGATGGCTTATCTAAGTAAGGGTATTTGCCCAATATGGATTGGGCATGATCGTGTAAGTGTTGCACAAGCCCTACTTACAGCTCATCCTGAATGCAATGCACTTATCTGTGATGATGGTTTACAGGATTTTCGACTCCACCGAGATTTAGAGATTGCTATGATCGATAATAGCAAACTAAGTTTTGGTAACGGCTTGATTTTTCCAGCCGGACCTTTACGAGATACCCTATCTCGCCTAAATCAAGTAGATGCAGTAGTGGTAAATGAGAAAAGTAGTAAACTATCAATAAATACTGGAAACCATGTCAAAACATTCTACCTAAGGCCAGGAAATGAATATTTTATAAATCTACTTAACTCCAATTATCGTGCCAAAATTCCTGCATTTAGAAATAAATTTATTCACGTAGTTACTGATATCAATCATTCCCAAGACTTTCTTGATGAGCTAAAGTACTTAAAATTAAATATAGAATCCCATTCTGTTATTAATGATTACCAATTCACCAAAGAAAATATACAATGTCCTCCTGATGCTGAAATCATTCTTATGAGAGAAGAGGATGCTGTAAAATGCCTTGATTTTGCTAATGAGAAATTTTGGGTATTACATGAAGAAATAGCTATAGATATTGGATTACGAGAAATTATATTAAAAAAACTAAGAGAAAAATTTATGGATCCAAAGCTTTTAGATATTCTAGTATGTCCTTTGTGCAAAGGTCCGTTGGTTTATAAGAAAAATGAGAAAGAATTAATTTGTAAACCTGATCGCTTAGCTTTTCCAATTAGAGACGGCATTCCAGTCATGCTAGAAGAAGAAGCGCGCATATTACCAGCAGAAGAAGAAATTTAACTTTCTCAATTTAAAAAATAAAATGATCTTCTGATTTGAACCTATTAATTTATTTTTTTCTCCATTTCCACCTTAACCATATCCGTAATTGCCGAAATTTCTCAATATCAATTCCGTCTGGAAAAATGACTATATTGCGAGAAAAAATCGAGTGTGGAGATTTCAGACTCAGCACGGTTAAATAGGGTGTTACGAAGGTATCGCTTTTAATTGTAAAGATAATATGTTCATTAGACTGGGTTTGTGCTTTACAAGTAGAAGTATCCGTTGATGATAAATAAAATGATACGATTGATTGTGATGAAAGTAGCAATGCATGATAGCGCAAATATAAATATAAGCTTATAGCCAGTAATACAGTCCCTATTAGTCTAATGAATGTTGCCCAATCTATTTTCCATAAGATGCAAGCAGCTGAGAAATGTGTGAAACATAATAATGCAACAAATTGTCTTGATGATTTAAGATGAATGATTAATTCTGACATAACTACAGAAATTAATATTTCAATTTAGTTAAATTAATAGTTTATAAAATAAGCTATAAATGTAAGATTAATATTTCCGATTAGATATTTTTTTCTATGAATTCTATTTGGCAGACTTTCTTACAAGAGCACGATGCTATTATTGAAAAGGGACATGTTATACATTTCAAAGATAGTACTATAGAACTGAAAAATGCTCAAAATGATACTATTCTGGTTGATCTCTCCAATTTTGGTCTCATTCATTTCTTAGGAGAAGAAGCATCAGCTTTTTTACAAGGGCAGTTAAGTTGTGATCTGAGGAAAGTCAATCATCAAACCGCCCAATACGGCAGTTACTGTACTCCTAAAGGCCGTATGCTAGCAAGTTTTCTAATATGGTCAGGTATAGCCAATAACGAGTATTTCATGCAATTACCTTCCATTCTACTCGATGTTATTTCTAAACGCCTTTCAATGTATATCCTACGCGCGAAGGTACAATTAGACAATTGCAGTGATACTTTGATACGTATTGGTATAGCGGGAAGTAAAGCAAAATTGTTAATTGAAGAAATGCTTCATGGAGCAACACTACCAGTCTCATCACTCGGAACAGTGCATACTGAGAAAGGAAGTATTTTATGCCGGGATATAGATCGCTATGAAATTATCACAACGCTAGATCAGGCAATCACAATATGGCCACATTTAGCCTCACAGGCGACACCAGTTGGAACGATGTTCTGGGATTGGTTGGAAATTAAGGCGGGTATTCCTGTAATTTTACCAATAACGCAAGAGCAATTTATTCCTCAAATGGTAAACTTGGATGTTATTGGGGGGGTAAGCTTCCACAAAGGTTGCTACCCAGGGCAGGAAATCATCGCACGAACACAATACCTTGGTAAATTAAAACGCCGTATGTATCTGGCCAATATCGCTTCATCCCAACCAGTTATGGCCGGTGATCATTTATTTACTACTGAATTATCGGAGCAATCATGCGGTATGATAGTCAATGCAGCACTCTCACCCGAAGGTGGTTTTGATGCACTTGCCGTCATTCAAGCTAATAGTGTCGAGACAAATAAAATATTTTGGAAAAGTCTAAATGGTCCGGCATTACGTATGCTGCCTTTGCCTTATCTTTTACCTCAGTAGCATCAACTCATTTAGTAACGTATATATACTCCGCGCGGCCACAATTGCGGATTTTAAAGATGCTGAAAGCCTTAAATTATAAGGTTTCTTTTGCGTTTCTACTTTCTGCATCTGTAGCCGTGCGGAGTATAGCTTTTTATCGATTTTTGGTGTCTGGATAAGCGCTTTCTAGCTAGTATTTTCCAGATAAGATCATATTCATTGTTTGCAGTTGCATCGATAAGAAAATATGCCATAGCATCTTAAACTATCTTAAATAGGTTGAAAAAATTATTTGTGGTAATTGCTGCGATTTCTTTCAAACTCATTTCACGCAATTTGGCTATCTCTTCAGCAATATAGCATACGAAAGCAGGTTGATTGATCTTTCCACGATACGGTACTGGAGCAAGATAGGGAGAATCTGTTTCAATTAATATCCGATCAAGGCGAATTTTTCTAGCGACATCTTTAACAGTAGTAGCATTCTTAAAGGTAATAATGCCAGAAAATGATATGTAAAAATTCATCTCAATTGCCTGTTGTGCGACTTCCCAATTTTCTGTGAAGCAATGCATTACGCCCCCTACACTGTCTGCACCTTCTTCAGCCATAATCCGCAACGTATCAGCCGCTGCTTCACGTGTATGAATGATAAGCGGCTTATTGCATTGCTTTGCTGCGCGAATATGCTGACGAAAGCGATCTCTTTGCCATTCTAGATCTCCTTTAAGTCGAAAATAATCAAGTCCAGTTTCTCCAATAGCAACAACTTTAGGATGATCAGCAAGTTCTGCTAATTGCAAAGCGTTCGGTTCAATTAAACTCTCATAGTCAGGGTGTACACCCACAGATGCAAAAAGATTGTGATGCAATTCCGCTAATGAGCGTACACGAGGAAAGTTCGCTAGATTAACGCTTACACACAATGCATGTGTAACGTTATTTTGTCGCATATTATCTAGTAATTCATCAAGATTGACCGCAAGATCAGGGAAATCCAAGTGACAATGGGAATCAACAAACATGGCCGCAGATTATTAGATTCATATTATTACAAATTGTAAGTACTGTTAATTCTTTCTCTTATCGCATCGGCCCAGCAATTAGGTGTTTCATACAGTCTAACTTGCTCTAATCTAAGTCGATTTCCGTAAATGCCTTGAAATGCGAGGTCTAGTATATGAAATGCTTTAATTGCTAGATTTTCTGCGGTTGGTTGTGTGTCTAAGATAACTGTTTTATGATTTTCGAGTGATTGTAGAAATTCAAGCACAATCGTATCCCCAGCATACACTAGAAAAGCATGGTCCCACTTATCGACTAAAACATCTTTAGCAATACGTTTAATTTCAGAGAAATCCATAACCATCCCTTGCTCTGGTACACCCTCCTCAGAGATAATATTACCTGATAAAGTAATTTCTACCACATAACGGTGACCATGCAAATGACGGCACTGACTATTGTGTGTGGAAATACGATGTCCAGCATCAAATTCTAGCCTACGCGTAATCAACATTTGGTGGATTATATCATTGAAGCCTGCTACTAAACTATTAAGCGTTTCAGATCATAGCCGCGATAGCGCTAGCATGATTTACGTTTATCCTGTTATCTCACGTCGAGCCTCGGGCGTATCAATTGGAATCAATCTGAATCCCAATAACGCTTGTAATTGGCGATGTATCTATTGCCAAGTGCCAGATCTCAAACGTGGTTCATCACCAACGATCGATTTAGACAAACTTGAGCAGGAGTTACGCGCTTTTCTCAATGAACTGCTTTATGGACGCTTTATGCTAGATAAAGTACCGCCGCAAGCCAGACGTATCAATGATATCGCTTTATCAGGCAATGGGGAACCAACAAGTGCAAAAGAGTTTGAGCAGATAATAAGCTTGATTGAGCGGGTCAAATATGATTTTCCACTACCAGAAGGGCTCAAATTGATTCTGATTACCAACGGAAGTTTGATTGATCGACCTTCTGTTCAGAGGGGGCTTAGCCGTATGGCAAAGCTAAATAGTGAGATCTGGTTCAAATTAGACAGTGTGACGCTAGAAGGTCGAAGCCGCATCAACAATACTCGAATGAGTTTACAAAAGATGCATAACAATCTGGGGTTGGCAGCGTCGTTATGCCCGACCTGGCTACAAACCTGCGTGTTTAAAATAGATCGAATACCTCCTCCTGAGAAGGAAGTTAACGCCTATCTTGAGTTTCTCTACAAAACACAACAAGAAGGCATATTATTACAAGGAGTATTGCTATACGGGCTGGCACGCCCTTCTCTGCAACCTGAGGCACCGCGACTCTCGAGAGTTTCGACAGCATGGATGGAATTATTTGCCGAAAAAATTGAAAATCTTGGGTTGAAAGTAAAGGTTCATCCATAATCACGATTTATAAAATCAGTCGTTATTTCTAACGCAATTAGCTGGTTTACTAAATATCAATAAATGGAACCTTCGAAATTATTTCAATTTCGCTGATTTTTTCAAGCTTTTATATAGCTCAGGATACTGTGCTTTTAGCATTGCAGCTACAATCAGATCATCTCGTTTGATTTTGGTCAAATCAATATGATCAATATGAACCAAACGTACCAGTTCTCTGACAGCTTTTGGCATTTCTCGCCCACTCTCATAACGTGAACCACCACTCTGGGTTACACCTACTTTACTCCAGAATTCTTGTTGATTAAGGCCAAGTTTCTGTCGAATTTCCCTTAGATTAGGTATTTTCTTAAATAGTTTCATTTTGTCTGTTCTCAAATGTCATAAAGTTTATAAAAAATAGACTAAGAAATCTATTTTTCGTTCCCATATCAATCTAGAAATGCCACTAATCAAAAGTAGTGTGATAAAACTTACACATTGATTATCGGTATATTTGTAGCTAATTTAAGCTGTATCTCTATAAATAAATTAAATACACAGAAACTAGATTAAATATGTTTTTATGCAAATGATTTAAATTCCAAAAGAAAATTTTTAATGATTATGATTTATTTCTTAACTTATTCTAATAGCTTCCATTAGAAAATTTCCCTAATGGAAAATCTGGGTTGAATTAATCAGCAAATCCTTTGCTTGTTCCAACACCTCTTTTCCACTCGCATAACGTCCCCAACATTTCTTTATCTCTGGTAACTTTAGCTAAGATTGCTTCTAGAGTGGCGGTCCATTGATATGGCTTGGGGTTAACATTGCGATGTTCCAGGTACTGCTTGATCGCCGCCTCTAGTTCATCGACACTGCGAAATACGCCTCGGCGAATCTGTTCTTCGGTGATGTCCCGGAAGAAACGTTCGACCAAATTCGCCCAGGAAGCTGACGTGGGAGTGAAATGAAGGTGAAAGCGTGGATGTTTAGCCAGCCATTCTTTGACGTTCGGGTGCTTATGGGTGGCGTAGTTGTCGACAATCAAATGCACATCCAAGGTTTTGTCCGTCTGTGTATCGAGCTTCTTCAGAAATTTGAGAAATTCGTCGTTACGATGGTTTGGCAGACATTCGCCGATAACGGTTCCCTCGTGAACATTGAGAGCTGCAAACAGGGTGGTTGTTCCGTGGCGCTTGTAATCATGAGTCATGGTGCCCGCCTTTCCTGGCTTGATAGGTAAACCTGGCTGAGTCCGATCCAAAGCCTGAATTTGGCTTTTCTCATCCACTGAAAACACGATTGCTTTTTCGGGTGGATCTAAGTAGTCGGTCCTGCAAAATGCCTAAGATCCTCATGAATTCTCCGTTTCAGGGAAGAAATTCACTTCCTAAACTCTCAAGAATTCATAATATCCGCA
>NZ_FNPQ01000049.1:0-14507 GCF_900107335.1 Nitrosomonas sp. Nm58
GCTTGATTTTGTGTTTGATATAGGCAGGTCCGGAAAGCGACCGCCCGAGCTGCGTAATCGATACAGACGCTCCTTTCAAACCAGCCTGAACAGCAAGCCATCAGAGCTTGGAGACGGGTAGCATGAATGCCGGGAACTTTTTCTTTCAATAAGTTATGCAGCAGATCAATAATCGACATAAATTTATCCTTCCAGGTTATTATTTTAGAAAGAAATTTTATGCTCAGACCGGCTTGATCTTATTTTTATCCGAATTCCATCCAACAATACATTGTTTTTTAATGATATTCCGTGGGGATACCTCAGGGGCAGGTCTATATCTTTTGGTGATCGAAACGCCGGATGGTAATTTATCGAAGGGAATGCGGCAGCTCAATGGTGTGTTTACACAAACATCAAACCGACGTCATAGGCGAAGTGGGCATTTATTCCAGGGGCGTTACAAGGCGATTCTTGTTAATTCAGATAGTTATCTCATGGAATTAACCCGTTACGTGGTCCTTAACCCTGTGCGAGCCGGCATTGTTGACAATCCTGGCGCATGACCATGGAGCAGTTATAACGCCATGATAGAAAAGGCTGTGACACCACCTTGGTTGGCAAAAGACCGTTTGCTTGCGCAGTTTGCTGCACAGCGGGAAAAAGCCATGCAACACTATATCCAGTTTATTGCCCAGGGGATTGATCAGGAATCCATCTGGAAGCATTTAAATCGGCAGGTTTTTCTTGGCGATGATAATTTTATTAAGCGGATGCAGGAAAAGATCAAAGGAAAATCCGACGATATCAACATACCCCAAGTGCAACGTCGTTCGCCTGCTAAACCGTTGGCAGAAATCGCTAAAGCTCACAAAAACCGTGATCGGGCTATTGTGGCAGCTTATACAACAGGAGAATATAGTTATCAAGACATAGGCACATTTTTTAATTTGCATTTTACAACAGTTGGTAATATTGTTCGGGCAAATAGAGCCAAGAAAATAAAGGCAGGAAAGTAGCTACAAAGCTAGATAAAATCTAGACCTGGCCCTGACTGGTATAGACCTGGCCCTGACTGGTAGCATCCCACCGGCAGCGTTGGAAAGAGCGTATTATTATCAACAGAAAGAACCAGGCATCACAGCTTGACTCAAACTACCGAGTTTCCGGAAAACCCGGGATGCTTCATCGCTTCATTATTTGGTTATGCTATCTATTTAAATTTTAGGAAAAAAAAAGACATTTATTTTTCTTATATTTTTCTTATAGACAAACTAACCTATGACATCACCAACGCTGGTCTATCATATCAGAACGCAGACGGAGTCAGAAACAGTATGTCCTGTATACTTTCAGATTCAGATAACTTCAGGAATTCTCGCATGAATATGCTCACCCCAGTTCTTGATTATCCCCGGACAAGCCTATGAGTGCCGACAGCAACAATCCGAGACTGGCGGTATTGATTGATGCAGACAATACCTTCAAGATGATCGACCTAATTGATGAATTGTTCGAGGAAATATCAAAATTCGGAGATGCGAGTGTCAGACGTATTTATGGCGACTGGACACAAAATCAGCTGAACCGGTGGAAGGAAATCCTGCCTAAACACGCCATCCAACCCATTCAGCAATATGCCAATACCAAGGGTAAGAATGCAACAGATAGCGCGCTGATCATTGACGCCATGGATCTGCTCTACACAGCTCCCCTAGACGGTTTTTGCATCGTTTCCAGCGATAGCGATTTCACCAGATTGGCGATTCGATTCCGCGAATCCGGCAAACTGGTCTATGGTTTTGGCGAGAAAAAAACACCAGAATCATTGCAAGCCGCCTGCAACGAATTCAAATACTTCGAAATCCTCTCGCAAAACAAGCAGGTAGACAGTGAAAACAGTCTTTTGGTACAAATGGAAGACACTTCCGGCAAATTAAAAACGAGCCCGAAAAAGAAAACCACAAAATCTGTGATATCTTCGAGTGAAGCTGCAACCATACCCGGCACCAAGAAAAACTCCAAGGAACTGGCAATGGATACCAAGCTCGTTTCATTGATCCGCTCTGCAATTGAAGCGCTTTCCGATGAAGACGGCTTCGCTCACATGGGCGAGGTGAAAAAACATATCGTGAAGAATTTCTCGGCGTTCGATTCGCGCAATTACGGTTACGCAAAATTCAGCGACCTCATCAAGACTATTGGTTTATTCGAAGTAGACACTCAGAATCAACGTATCAAGGATAAAAGGAAAAAATGAACGAAATTCTGGTTCTGTATCATGGAGTGGCTCCCTTTTAACGACCCTCTGTAATCCGATAACATCCGGGCTGGCATCATCCGCTCGGTTGTCGATACCTGTGTTGCGAAACGTTCAGTGCCCAATGCGAAGTTGCCATTCGTTGCCCACCGAATCTCATCAACCAATCCCGACGCCAATTCATAACGGAACAACTCGCGGTAAGCCCTTTGCCTGCCAGCATCATTTAACCCCAATGCCACATAAAGGGGATGCGGTTTCACTAGTGTATCGGCGGTCTCCCCCTACGCGTTTACCCGGTAGCTACACCAACGATATTCCGCTGGATACGCCACCATGCCCGCACGCACCGGACTCAGTTCGATCGGCGGAGCGCAGCAAATATGATGTGGTCATGAACACATAGGCGCGCATCTACTCGGTCATACAAAAACTTTGTGACGGAAGCCATTCATCACACTTGGCTGAACTGCTCGCGCAGGTTTTCGATAGCATCGGGTTCGCCGCGGACTCGGAAGAAGGCGCCCTCACTGTCTGCTCGCTCCTCCAGCACCTGACAGCTCGCGTAGATTTCCCCACGCAATTGCTGTGCCGACCAGGGAAGAAAAAGTTCAGCCTCAACCAGATCCTGCTGGAAAAACGCGACAATCTTCTCGCGTAGCTTCGCTACCTCATCAGGTCGGCGTGCGCTCATCACGACGCAATCCGGATACTGTGTCTGCAAGGCCGCTTCGCGTTCAGCCTGCGCCGTTGCATCGCCGACATGGTCGATCTTGTTGAAAACGCGAATGCGCGGCACGGTATTCGCTCCGATCTCCTCAAGCACTTTATCGGTGACCTCAAGCTGGCGCTCAAACCCGGGATCGCTTGCATCAATGACGTGGAGCAGCAGCGATGCATCAAGCGCTTCATCCAGTGTTGACTTGAACGAGGCGACGAGTCCGTGGGGCAGGTTCTTGATGAAACCGACTGTGTCACTGACGAGCACGCGTGGCACACTCTCCGGGTGGAGGGTCCGTACTGTGGTATCAAGCGTAGCGAAGAGTTTATTCGCCACCAGCACCTCGCTTCCCGTGAGCGCTCGCATTAAAGTGGACTTGCCAGCGTTCGTATAGCCGACGAGCGCCACGACAGCGAGCTTCTGGCGCTCTTGCCGCCGTGCGCGCTGTGTCTTACGCTCGACATCCATCGCGACAATTTCCTGTTGAAGTTCGGCGATACGGTCACGGATTTTGCGTCGGTCCAACTCAGTGTGCGACTCGCCGCCCCCCCGGCCCCCGACGCCGCTGCGTTGCCGCCCTTGCGGACCCGCAAGCTTCGCCGCCTCGCGTAGGCGTGGCGCCATGTAGCCGAGGCGCGCGATCTCCACCTGGGCGCGCGCTGCGCGAGAGCGGGCATTGCGGTGAAAAATTTCGAGGATAACCATAGTGCGGTCCATCACCTCGCAGCCGACCTCCTTTTCAAGGTTGCGCGCCTGCGAGGGGGAGATCTCGTGGTCGACCAGGATGGTATCGATGTCCCGGCTATCAGGGTTGGCGACTGTTTCCTCGGACTCGGATTCGTTGTTGACGAAGCGGCGTATTTCCTGCCGCTTGCCGGCGCCAAGGTAAGCTGTCGTGTCGAAGCTGGCGCGCTTCTGCACGAATGTGTTGACGACCTCATATCCCAGTGTTTTTGCGAGCTCGCGTAGCTCGTTCAGCGATGCCTCGAACTCGACATCACTCACGCTCGGCAGTTGAACGGCCGCCACGACAGCGTACCTGGATTTTTCTTTGGCTTCTATTTGCATTAGGAGGCAACATCTTTTGAGTGTGCGAAGTCAGATAGTACCTGAATTGACCATAATAAGTACTGCTTTCCCACCCCGTTTACGAGCGGGTCTCAGAAGATTTCGCTGCTCCTTGAAGGACTCCAGGAAAAAGGTTTCATCCGCCTCAGTAATACCAGACAACACCGATACTTTGTCAGCCACGAATCCTTTTAGAAACCGGTGTCGCAAGCAGAGATGCCGTAGACGAGTGGATGATGCAGCGCTGAGCCGCTTTTTTGATAGTCTCATCCTCTTTTATAGACTGTGCATAATCCAACCACTTTTCTTTCTTGCGAAGCCTTGCCGTTTGCGTGCCTTTCAACGCGTTGAAAGTGTGACCGCAATGATTGCACCGGCAGCGCTGAAGACCATTCGCCATCCCATGTCGCATGCCTCCCGGTGTATGACGATGAGGGCACTTCCTCTCATCAGCAATTCGTTCCTCGATAAGGTTGTAGCTCGCCGCCTGGCCAATCAAGGCGCGTTGCCGTTGAGAAGGCGTTAACATATCAGATTGTGCCAACCATTTTTGAAAGTCTATAGGCTTCATGGCAAATATCACTAAACTACCACCTACTGAAAGTAGGTGGGTTAACGCAGCTTGGGTGCAGACGACTAAAGTCGTCTACCCGCACCAAGCTAAACGCGCATGAGTCAACACATTTAAGGTCAAGGTCACCGTCTAAAGACGATGGTTTTTACCAAATTTATGGAAATAAATTTAATTACTTGGGAAATTCTAGTATCTTTCCCACATTTAACGCAAATAGCGCCAAGTAATTATAAAGCCATAAAATCCACATAAAATCTAGACCTGGCCCTGATTGCATGCTCAGTTCAGTCTAATAAGGCCTGGTGGCAGCCATTTTACGACAGCTCTCCGCGCATTCGCGGCAAGCCTTGACGCAATCTTCCATACCACCGATCTCCTCGCAACTCTTGGCGCAAGCGTCGCAGATCTCGGCACAGATTGCACAAACCTTCTGGTGAAAGGCCGAGCCGCTTAACATGAAGTTAGCCGATGCCTGACAGATCTCTGCGCAGTTGATCATGAGGCGAAAATGATTGGCTTCGACGTGTTTGCCGCCTACCACAAGACAATGAGTCATCGCGGTATGCAAGCAGGTTTGGTGGCAGTGACTACACGCATCTATGCACGCTTGCATGTTGATATTGTTCATGTTGTATTCTCCAGTAAAGTGATGTACAAAGCGACTTGCATTCAGTGCAGCTTGCCTGAAAGAAAAAGCTACAGACATGAATTGCACTTACGCAAAAGATACGGGGCGCGAAAAGAAGCGTCTGTACGCTATCGCACTTTAAGCTATCACTCAGATTTATGTTAAAATTTAGACTGTCATACTATTTTATATAATAGATCAACGATTTCCAGACGAAATGAAGGTGCAGGTCAAGGCCGGAATAATTTGGATAGCCATTATGCCCGCGGTTGAAAAAGCCCCCTCTAAAATACGGAATCTTCTTCTGGCAGCTTTGCCGGAAAACGTATTCGACAAGATCGAACCTTCGCTAGAACTGGTCGATCTGAAACTGGACGAGGTCCTGTGGGAAATGAACGAAAAGCGCAAGCATATCTATTTTCCCACTACCGCCATGATCTGTTTGCTTTACGAAACAGAAGATGGAGAATCGATCGAGGTTGGAATGACTGGCAGGCAGGGTATGGTTGGTGTCGTAACTTTTATCGGGGATGCCCGGATGGCTAAACGAGCCGTAGCCATGAATCCCGGCCAGGCCTATGTGATGAAAGCAAAAGATGTTGAAAAATACTTTGAGGAAATACCGGACTTTCAGGAAATCTGCATGCTTTATACACAGACACTGCTTGCCCAAATTTCTCAGAATGTGATCTGTAATCGCCTGCATTCTATCGAACAGCAGCTATGCCGATTCTTGCTGATCATTAGCGACAATCTGCAAACAACAACCATCCATATGACGCACGACCGTATCTCCAACGTGCTAGGTGTGCGCCGTGAAAGCGTTTCCGCAGCGGCTGCAAAACTTCAGGATGAAGGGCTCATCAAATATGCGCGCGGAGAAATAGAATTGCTTGACCGGAAGAGTCTGCTGGCTGCCGCATGTGAGTGTTACGAGGTTGTTAAGGATCAATACGAAAGGATACTTGGAAAATATATCTCCCAGTACGACTCGTAATCACACTTTGCCAGCAACCTTTATCGAGACCTCAGGTATTTCAGCATAGAATCAGCGCCTGAGATCTCGAAAGGATCCGTAGGGCAATTTGATGTGTCAACAAGCAGGACAAATTACGTAACTGGCTTATCATGGTCTCAGTTCGAGATTTTAATAAAGTGTTAGCGATTTTTACATAAGAAGCTTACGATCAATCCAACTGTCCCAGTTGATGTGGCCGTCATCGAAGTTGATTGCCTTAAGAATTACTAAGGATACAAGATGGGAGAAATTGAAAAAATAATCATACATGCTGAGCAGAGTCGGCGTGCCATTAATATTAACGGTCGCCTTTAGAGCGCTGTTGTGGAACAGAGCGTTCCTTAAGTGGGTATAGGTAGAGATCGCTCGATGTAGATCATCTGGTCGTTCAATATAAACGTCGAAGTGACCTGGTCAATGAGCGTTACAGAGCTTCTAATTGATATTGCTGGATTCGAGCAACAGCAACTACCTCTCTATAGACCTTTAAGCCTAATCAATTCAAAGCAATTAACTGAGCATTGAGGAACTGGCCTGTTAGCGTCGGAAACAAAATGACCAGATGATCTAGCTGTGTGCAAGAAAATTGATGTTACGTGGAAGCAGGGGTCGAAGTCCGGCGGTCACCCCGGCATGCTTATCAGGCACGCTCGTCAATTTCTTTATAGAACAGTGAGTCACGAATAGATGACTCCCCGATCAGGGTTCGGGCCTGCCACCCTCGGATTAACAGCCCGGCACCCTATATTATGTCCATAAAGAGATGAACAATCAGAAAAATTGGCATCGTTTCTCAATGATGGATCTGTAACCAAATTATTCTGTTTGGCACTGATTAACATTAGCAAAAAATAGCCCATGCCAGTAAGAAATTGGAGGCCAGCATTAAACAGGTTTATCATTCAGTTTGAGGAAAGAATGCCTCGGCAGTATTTAAAACCCTTTACACAAAATCCAGGATGCCCTCTTATCACTTCTCTCTTGAATACGATCCGCATCCGATCCGCATCGTCTCAAAAAGAGGTTATCTGGCTACGACAGCGGCAAATCCTCGACATTACGGAATGCCGCCATTTCAGCAAATTCTTAGCAATGAGGAAATTGCACGCGTAGTTACTTTTATCAGGAATGAAAGCAAAAAATAGTGGGAATCAGCTAATCACAGTTGATGTCGATGGAAGTAAAGGTTGGAGCTGGAAAGCTGACCCCAGACAAAATCAAATGTCACATCATCCCGTAGCAGCAATAGATTCCTGATCTACATTTTCAGCTTCTGGCTTAAAATGGAAAAAGCGCAAAATAGCCACCGCAACCTTTACGCAGAAGTGACTGTGAAGCACGCATTCATCGCACCGGAACTCTCTGATTATCCAGTTTCAGGGGTTTAAATTCAAAGCAATGACCGTTTCGAATCACACGTTATAAAAACATACCCAATCTGGAGTTTATGAAGAATGGAATACCTTAATCAAGCCTGGATCATGTTAAAACTGGGCGGAATCATTATTCTGCCGTTATCTTTGCTGGGTGTCATCGCGCTGGCAATAATGCTCGAAAAAGCGTTTGTTTACTGGCGATTCGCCCGTCTCTCAAACGATTTGTTGAATCTCATTGAAACCTATGGCTTCAAGTGGGAAGACCTGGAAAAAATCCTCTCAGGACTTGATAAACGCCATTATTACAAGCGCTTCTTTGAAGTTGTGATTTCCAATCGGCACCAACCATCCTGGTGGACCGAATCGCGTGCAGCGGATGAAGCCCAGCTAATTGAAAATTCATTGGCCCGCCGCCTCTGGGCGCTGGAAACAATCGTGACAGCTGCACCGCTGCTGGGGCTCGTAGGAACCGTTGTCGGCATGATGCGCGCCTTTCAAATCATTGGCAGCGAAGGTACCGTTAACCCCACCGCAGTGACAGGGGGTGTTGCCGAAGCACTGATTGCAACCGTTATTGGTCTGATTATCGCGCTGGTTGCATTATTTGGATTCAATTACTTCTCACGCCTACAATCACAAACCATGGATGAAATGGAACGCCTCGGCACGCGCCTGATCGATCATATCCGGCTGGATCTAAAGGAAGACACCCATGAAACTGCGTAAATCCAGAACACCCCGAAAAGGTTATATCCAGATTATTCCCATGATTGATGTCATGTTCTTTCTGCTCGCGACATTTATGCTGGCTTCGTTATCCATGCAGAATCTGGATTCTCTGCAAGTCAACTTACCCGAAGGCCAAGCCGAGAAACTCAGTGCCGAAAAACCGGTAACTTTAACCCTAACCAAGGACAATGAAATTTTTATCAATAAAGAATCCGTTACCCTCGATACCTTGGCTACCACACTTAAACCGCTGCTTGAGGATGCCAAGCAAAAATTGATCGTATCAGCGGATAATGAAGCACCACAGGGCATTGTAGTTCAGGCAATGCTCCGAGCGCGGAATGCGGGCGTGCAGCATTTTCTGATCGCGGTTCGGCATAAATAATTCCTATATCCCTTAATAGCTTGATAAAGTCCGTCGCGATGAATAGCTCCAGAACAAGGGAAATTCGTCTCTGGTGGCCGCTGCCGCTGGCGGCGCTGCTTTGGCTGATCATCATCTGGGTATTTGGTTTTCACCTGACAGTACCCGAAATCAAAGTCAGTATTGATATTCCTGACGCAATCGAAGCAGAATTCCTGGAGCTTCCGGAACTCGCACAGCCACGAGAACCCGTTCCGCCGCCATCCAAAGGCATCGAGACGCAACCCCAAAATGAAGCGCAGCAAGTAGAAATAGCACCGAAGCGGGTAATGCCGCCGCTTCCGCGCCCCCGGCCTCTCACTCCACTCAAGCCGCCGCCTGTCAAGCAGGATGCGATTGAAACGGCAAAGGTTACACCACCCAGGGAAGAAACCAGAACCGAAGCTCCACAAAAAAAAGATACTGCTGCACCGACCGATTTATCAGCGTATATTAATCAAAAAAGAAGGCAACAAAACCGGCCGCCTGGTATTTTTGATGGGCCTGAGAACAACAAAAATATTAACTCTGAACCCCAGCCCTCAGCGGAAGAGATCAGGATAGCGAGAGTCAAACGTAACTTGCAAATACCCGGTACCAATGGCATTTTCCAAATTATCAACATTGGCCCACGCTATGCGCAGTTCTCGTTTCGCTCCTGGACAACCGGCGACAGCAATCCGCGGCGAGTATTAATTGAAGTTGAAGCAGGTCCGGATGGTGACATCAAGCGTGCAATCATCCGCAGGATGATCCAGCTCATTCGTCAGTATCATCAGGAAGACTTTCACTGGGAATCAGATCGCCTTAATCGCATCGTCGTCCTGTCCGCACGCCCAGGAGATAGCGAAGGACTCGAAAATTTTTTAATGCGCGAGTTCTTTGGAGAACCTATCCCGCCTTATTTGCGCTGAGCGTCACTGTTCGCCGAGTTCGTTTTTTGTAAAACGCCAATAAGCGAAGCACATTGCGTGAGTAGTAAATCTTTGATATCTGCTCTGCGTATAGAAATAATAAATGCTTTTTTACTAAGGACGCATTATCCTGTATTCCTAAAAAGATTTCCCCGTAATTGCAAGATGAATTTTATTTCTGGCAAAACCTATTCTTGATAATCCTCTGGTCATGCACAGCAAGCAAGAGTTGTGCTCTGCTTTGCTCGCTTGTGCGGCCGAGCCACGATAAAATCCGCACACGGATTCCTTATTCAGTTGACGGCTCTACTATCGGTTGCTGATCAAACCTCCGATTGAATTGTAAGCCAGCGGATCTTTACCAGGTTCTTTCCGCGCCGGTCCAACCTATTGCCTATCGCTCCAAAGGTTGCAATTTAGGTTGAAGAAAACCGTTTGTCAATGGCCAACAGAACTGAGCCAGTATTGGCCATTGACAAAATTACCAATGGAAAGCACTACTAAGGTCATATTACAGTACATCCAGAACATTAAATAGGAAGCAAAACCATCAGTCCGGCACTCACCCCGACACCCCAACCGAAGCATTCCGGTAATATCTCTATAGAACAAAGAGTTATTCATCGATAACTTCCCACTCCTGTCTTATACCAGTGACCGTCGGATTAACAGGTGTTATAACTAACTGTTTTTGTTTATATTGATACCGCTCATGCACGCCAATATTCGTCAGATTTGTCACGTTCTTTCTTTTGAGATTGATTGAAAATACGCAACTGACTTGAACTGACCAACCCTAACAGACTGGCATAGCCAGTTTGTTACCTAATACCATACACAATAGCAAAGCTGTTGTGTCCATTGAAATAATACAGAATCATAAAAACGTGCCGTAACAAGGTAACAAGCTTACTGAGCTTATTGTTTTACATACATGCTCTAAGAAATTGTATCTTTTATTTTTGGTGAATGAACCATACTGGGAATTAACGGATAGCTATGAGATATATTACTTTACTGCTGCTGGTATTAATTCCAGCAATATCTTCTGCTGAGAATTCTTTAATCAATAGCAATAAGTTATTTAATTTTGCTGAGGCTGCTTATCCTGGGTATTTTAGTCCTGCTGGAGTGATTACTACTACTCTTGATGGATATTTAGTCCGTTACTATCCCAACACTGGCAATTATATTGGCACTAAAGGTGAAGAAGTCTATGTCTATGGAAATGTTTTTAATGGATTGTTAAGAGCGGGAGTAATTTCTGATTATGTTGAATTAGAAGCTGATAGCGATGAATTATTAGCTCAGCTATTCTCGGCTGGTAAAAGCAATTTGCAAGTTTATGGAACAGGTGTTGTAATTTCCATTTTATCGGATGATCTTGATGGTAGTCGTCATCAGAGATTTATCATCGAGTTGAAATCAAAGCAGACGTTATTGATCACCCACAATATAGATTTAGCACCAAGAATTTTTGCGTTATCCCCAAATGATAAAATTGAATTTTTTGGTGAATATGAATGGAATAATAAAGGTGGTGTTATTCATTGGACACATCATGATCCTGAAGGAATTCATGTAAATGGTTGGATTCTACATAATAATGTTATCTATCAGTGATTCTATACCCAAGCAGTCTCTTATATCTTGATTAGCTTTAACCTACTGATTACGAAACATAACCTGAAATTTCATATATTTTTAAATCAGACACTTACAATGCTTGCCTAGCATAAAATCAGTGTCACACAGTCTCAAACAATGAGATTCTTTGTTTAGTTTGGCACAAAATTGACACAATCATTTTTGTAATCTGTTTAGCTCGCCAGAACGGACAAATCTGGGCATTGGATATTTATAATACCAAATATTCATTAATATGAACCATGGGGTTTAAATATTAGATACTTAGAATATTATTTAATCGACTCAGCAATTCAAATATAAGTCTCGCATAGAGCTTAGGCAAATCCAACCATGCTAGTAGATAAATCATCCGAATGTAGCCCAATCAAGGTGATAGATGCGATATTATCAATAAAATGAACGATAGCACCTTCGCTGCTATCTTCAATGCTACTGATGACCGACAATAAGTTGTTTATATCATAGAGGCCAGTGGCTTTTGAATCAAAAACCAGTAAATCGGATGAATTAACAAAATCATGAATGACGAAGTCTCCAACCGCAAAGAAATTAAAAATATCG
This sequence comes from Nitrosomonas sp. Nm58, assembly GCF_900107335.1. Lineage (NCBI taxonomy): Bacteria > Pseudomonadati > Pseudomonadota > Betaproteobacteria > Nitrosomonadales > Nitrosomonadaceae > Nitrosomonas > Nitrosomonas sp. Nm58. The sequence continues at coordinate 11,882 of NZ_FNPQ01000049.1, forward strand.
TCACCTACTCCACCGGTTAAAACATCACGACCATATCCTGCTTTAAGTGTGTCGTTTCCTGCACCACCATTCAACTGGTTATCCGCTGAATTAGCGATTATAATATTGTCCAGATCATTACCAGTACCGTTGATAGCTAATGTGCCGGTCATATTAAGATTCTCTAGATTGGTTGGTAGCGTATAGTCAATGCTGCTGTTGACCGTATCAGTGCCTGCATTGAGACTCTCCGTGACGATATCACCGACGTTGTCAACAAAATAAGTGTCATTGCCCAGACCTCCAATCAAAGTATCTGCACCAATACCACCGTCGAGTGCATCATTACCAACACTCCCTTGCAACCTATCATTGCCTTCCATGCCGAGTAATCTAATTGATGCTATCGTAGTATCAGCGACGTGGAGATTATTATTATTAGCATCACCCGTTAATGTAAGATCACCTATTTTGTTTCCTTCTGGGTCATAACGCTGGCCATAAATACCGCCCGGACTGAAAAAGCGATCGCTAACGTCGCCACTCTCCTGATCAGTGGAAACCCAAGTAACCACAAATCCACCATTGGTCAATGCAGTGGTGGAAGAAGTTGATTGATTGCCAAATGTATAGGTATTGACAAGAAACTCACTACCTTGTGCTACTCCATTGGCATCAAAGCGCTGACCATAGATGTCATTCTTGCCATCCTGATCTACAGAACTCCAGGTTATTACAAAACTACCATTGGTCAATGCGGTGATAGAAGGAGAGGATTCAGAACGGGTTGTAGTAGTATTGACAAGAAATTCATTGCCTTGTGCTACTCCATTCACATCAAAGCGCTGGCCATAGATGCCAAAGCCGTCTGAACTCGAAGACCCCGATGACCACGTTGCTACAAAACCACCATTGGTCAGAGCGACGATCGAATGATCAAGACTGGATGTAGTAGTGGTGGTGGTATTGACACGAAACTCGCCAGCCTGCGCTATCCCATTGGCATCGTAACGCTGACCATAGATATCAAACTTGCTATCTTGACCTTCAGAAATCCAAGTTACCACAAATCCACCATTAGTTAGCGCGGTGATCAAAGGAGAAGATTGACTGTAGGTTGTGGTTGTAGTGGTATTGATATGAAACTCACTATCCTGCGCTGCGCCATTGGCATCAAAGCGCTGACCATAAATACCATAATCGCTGCCATCTTGAGCATCAGAAATCCAAACTACTACAAAACCGCCGTTGGTCAATGCTGTGATAGAAGAAGAGGACTGACTGTGAGTTGTGTTGGTGCTGACAAGAAATTCGCTACCATTTGTAATCCCATTGGCATCAAAGCGCTGACCATAAATGTGAAACTTGCTGCCTGGAGCTTCAGAAGACCAAGTTACTACAAATCCTCCACTGGTTAGTGTGGTGACCGAAGGAAGGTAAGAACTAGTTGTAGTGGTATTGACAAGAAATTCATTGCCTTGGGCTACGCCATTGGCATCATAGCGCTGACCATAGATGACATAAGCACCGCCATCTTGGCCTTCAGACGTCCAAGTTACCACGAATCCACCATTGGTAAGTGCGGTGATCTCAGGAGCAAATTGATCGCCAGTCGTATAGGTATTGATGTGAAATTCACCGCTATTCTGATAGGACAACTTAACATCTCCATCCGAAAAACGAACAATTTCAATATCTAAGAGAACATCCGTACCTTCGTCACCGTCGGCAGTAGTCAGATCACGTACAGTGGTCTGGCCGCTGAAGTTGAGCGAGAACTCGTAATTAGCTTGATCGTCGAAATAGACTGCCACATCATTGCCCACTCCACCGATTAATGTATCGTTGCCAAGGTTGCCCGTGAGGATATCATCACCGATACTGCCAATTAACAAGTCATCATCAACAGAACCCGTTACGTTAAATAATAAGTTGGACATTCATAGTTCCTTGTAATTCAAGTTAATGATTTATAGAATATATATGGAGATTGTAGAGTGGCAAATAATTCTGCCAACCAATTTCAACAACGTAATTGAATACTAAGTATATTAAAGGTAGAGTGAATCGTTGTTCTAGGTAAGCCGATCATGACAAGATAAATAGCATGTATTGTTACTACAAAAAATGACTTTTATTACTGTCCTTCCCCGTCCAAGTAACACGGGGGGCTACAAATACATCCCATAGAAAACTAAAGAACAACTATAAAGGTTCTTAGCTTTTTCAACAATCGGTTAAAAATCCTAAAAGCCGCCTTGCGAGCACCCGGACAGCAGGACGGGCGCGCAGGCTAGTGTAACGTCCCCAACATTTCTTTATCTCTGGTAACTTTAGCCAAGATTGCTTCTGGAGTGGCGGTCCATTGATATGGCTTGGGGTTAGCATTGCGATGTTCCAGGTACTGCTTGATCGCCGCCTCTAGTTTATCGACACTGCGAAATACGCCTCGGCGAATCTGCTCTTCGGTGATGTCCCGGAAGAAACGTTCGACCAAATTCACCCAGGAAGCTGACGTGGGAGTGAAATGAAGGTGAAAGCGTGGATGTTTGGCCAGCCATTCTTTGACGTTCGGGTGCTTATGGGTGGCGTAGTTGTCGACAATCAAATGCACATCCAAGGTTTTGTCCGTCTGTGTATCGAGCTT